>NZ_JALRGW010000029.1:0-29152 GCF_023253315.1 Aestuarium sp. | reverse complement strand
CTGCTCTCTCCCCTGCATTACCTCCGCGAAGCGCTTGCGGAAAATGCGGACCTCCTCGAACTGCCGCTCAGCGATGTGATCCCCGCCAATCCTGACGTGATCATCCTCGCCGATGTGGCGACGTTGTCCCCACTCGAATCCGAGGCGATCACCGCTTGGGTCGAAAATGGCGGGCTGTTGGTGCGGTTCGCAGGGCCACGGATGGCAGCGGCGGAGCTATCGCGGTTAGAGGACGACCCGTTGATGCCTGTGCGCCTGCGGTCGGGTGGCCGAAGTGTCGGCGGCACGATGAGCTGGGGTGCACCCAAGACGCTCGATACCTTTGCAGCGACTTCGCCCTTCGCGGGGCTCACTGTGCCTGATGATGTGGAGGTGACATCGCAGGTCGTAGCCCAACCCGACCCGACCCTTGCAGAGCGTGTGATTGCGCAACTGACTGACGGCACGCCGCTCGTGACGCGGACGGAATTGGGGGCGGGACAGATCGTACTATTCCACGTCACCGCAAATGCGGAATGGTCGAACCTGCCGCTCTCTGGCCTCTTTGTTCAGATGCTCGAACGGCTCGCCGTATCGACGCGCCCATCGCAACCGACATTGGACGATCTCGCAGGCACCACATGGAGGCCAGAGCGGGTTCTGGACGCTGCGGGCACGTTGCGGGACGCGGGAACGCTCTCTGGTGTGAGCGGCGAACGCATTGCTGAAGGCACCGTGGGCGCTGACCTTCACCCCGGTTTGTATAGCGGCGAGGATCGCGCATTGGCCGTGAATGTATTGACCACGGACAGCACAATTGCCCCCGCAATATGGCCCGCTGGTATCACGGTTGAGGGCGCACGCGACGCGACGACGACCCCGCTCAAGGGGACATTGCTCTTTGCCGCTTTGCTCGTTTTGATGGCCGATATCATCGCGTCACTGTCCCTCTCGGGCCGACTGCGCGGCGCGCGGGCGGTGATGGTCGGTTTGATCGCACTGGGCCTGATGCCACGGGACGGCATGGCACAGGACGACAGCTTTGCTATCTCGGCGACCTCGGACGTGGTGCTCGCCTATGTCATCACGGGTGATCAGGCGATTGATGATATCTCTTACGCGGGGCTCTATGGGTTGTCGGATACGCTCTATCGGCGGACGGCGATTGAACCCGCAAACCCGATTGGCGTGAATATCGAGATGGATGAACTGTCGTTCTTCCCGCTGCTCTACTGGCCGATCACCCCCAACCAACCGATGCCCAGCCGCGAAGCCTATGCGAAGCTGAACCGTTACTTGCGCAGCGGCGGGATGATCCTCTTTGACACGCGTGACGGCGATGTGGCGCAATATGGCACCTCCACCCCTGAGGCGCGCAAACTGCAGGCTATTGCGGCAGGGCTCGACATTCCGCCCATTGAACCGATCCCCGAAGACCACGTCCTGACGCGGACCTTCTACCTGCTCCAAGATTTCCCTGGTCGCTACAATTCGCCCGAGGTTTGGGTCGAAGCCTCACCGCCTGACGCGGAACAGATCGACGGGATGCCGTTCCGCAACCTCAACGATGGGGTGACGCCCGTGGTGATCGGCGGCAATGACTGGGCGTCGGCTTGGGCGATGGATGAGGCGGGTCGCCGCCTGCTACCTGTTGGGCGCGGTATGGCGGGCGAACGCCAACGCGAGATCGCCTATCGGTTCGGGGTGAACCTCGTGATGCATGTGCTTACGGGCAATTATAAATCGGATCAGGTCCACGTGCCTGCGCTACTCGATAGGTTGGGGCAATGACGGGTGTTGTGTTTGATCCGCTGATCGGCTGGCCGTTCATCTGGGCGATTGCAGCGCTTAGCGCGGCGGTGATCGGTCTGTCGCTCTGGCGCGGTTTGCGGGGCTGGTGGCTGCGTGGTTTCGCGGCGGTGGCGTTGCTGGTCGCTTTGGCAAACCCTGCCCTGCAACGCGAAAACCGCGAGGCTCTCTCTGATATCGTGATCGCGGTGATCGACGACAGCGCGAGCCAATCCGTCAGCGATCGCCCCAGCCAAACCGCCGATGCGCTGGCGAATTTGCGGCGCGAGGTCGCGGGCTTTGCCAATACCGAACTGCGTGAAATCACCGTGCCAGACGGGACAGGTGATATGGGCACGCGCGCCATGACCGCCCTGACAGAAGCGCTAGCCGAGGAACCATCGGGGCGGATTGCGGGCGTCGTCGTGCTGTCTGACGGACGTATCCACGACATGGACCGTATGCCCAGCGTGCCTGCGCCTGTGCATTTGTTGCAATCAGGCAAGGCCACCGATTGGGACCGCCGCCTGATCGTGCGCAACGCGCCTGCCTTTGCCATCATCGGCGAGCCTGTCTCGCTCACCCTACGGATCGAGGATCAGGGCAACGCACCGACCAATGGTGGCCTCGCGCCACTGACCATCGCGATTGATGGCGGCGTACCGATGCGGTTTGACGTGCCATTGGGCCAAGATATCGACCTGCCGATCACCCTACCGCATGGCGGAATGAACGTTCTACAATTCGCGACCACCGCCGATCCGACCGAACTGACCGACCGCAACAACGCCGCCGTGGTGCAGATCAACGGCGTGCGGGATCGGTTGCGCGTTTTGCTGGTCTCTGGCGAACCCCATGCGGGCGAACGGACATGGCGCAATCTGTTGAAGTCCGACAGCGCCGTGGATCTGGTCCATTTCACCATCCTGCGTCCGCCAGAAAAACAAGACGGCGTGCCTGTGGACGAGCTATCGCTGATCGCCTTCCCGACCCGTGAGTTGTTCCTCGAAAAGATCAACGATTTCGACCTGATCATCTTTGACCGCTATCGGCGGCGCGGGATTTTGCCCAACGCCTACTACGAGAACATCGCGAACTACGTGGAACAAGGCGGCGCGCTTTTGGTGTCCTCTGGGCCAGAGTTCGGGACGGCGGATAGCATCTACCGCAGCGCCTTGGGCGATGTGATCCCCGGCGCACCAACCGCCCGCGTGATCGAAGAGGGCTTTGTTCCCACCGTGTCCGACCTTGGCCAACGGCACCCTGTGACCGAAGGGCTAGAGGATTACACCGACCGCCGCGAGGATGGATCGGCGGGTTGGGGCCGTTGGTTTAGGCTGATGGACGTCGTGCCTACCCCCGACGCCGAGGTTGTCATGACAGGCCCCGATGATCGTCCGCTTTTGGTGTTGAACCGTGTGGGCGATGGGCGTGTTGCCTTGCTGACGTCGGATCAATCGTGGCTCTGGGATCGCGGTGTTGAAGGCGGTGGTCCGCAGCTCGAGCTACTGCGCCGTCTGGCACACTGGATGATGAAGGAACCCGAACTCGAAGAAGAAGCGCTTTGGGCTGAGGTCACAGGTCAATCGATCCGCATCATTCGGCGCACCTTGGGCGATACGGCCGGCAGTGCGACAGTTATCGCGCCTGATGGAACTGAGGTACAGATGGACCTCACCCAAACGGCCCCAGGTCGGTTTGAAACCAGCTTTGATGCGGTCGACATGGGGCTCTATCGCATACGCGAGGGCGATCAAGAAACGGTCATCGCCGCTGGCCCTGCCGCCCCCAAAGAGTTCGAAGAAACCATCGCGACCGACACCGTTATCGCACCGTTAATCGAGGCCACAGGCGGCGGCACCCTGCGGATGGAGGATGGCACATTCGACGTTCGCCCTGTGCGGGCGGGTCGCGTGGCGGCGGGCAACGGTTGGATCGGGATCACCCCACGCGGGGCCTATCGCACGGCTGAGGTTGCAGTCTTCCCGCTCGTCCCAGCGTGGTTATTCCTGATGCTAGCGGCGCTTCTGATCCTTGCCGCGTGGCTGCGTGAAGGGCGGCGTTAATCGCCCTTCTTATCCAGCAGAATTTCACGCGGAGCAGAGCTAAATTCACGGCTCCATAGCAAATAGGTGATGCCGACCGTGGTCACGGCCAAGGCAATCGGCCCCACCAGCCACCCCAATGCCCCCAGCGCGAAATACATCGCCCGCAGGCCACGGGTGAAATTCACGGACGCGCGGATGTTTAACTCTCCCGCTTGCCTCCAAAGCCGTTCACCGCGCTCTTCGCCTGCGCGACCAACGGCCCCCATGACAACGGCGCAATAGCCAAACAAACGGTGGGCCCAGACGAATTTTAGGAACGCAAAGGTCAAAAAGAACCCGACAAGTACGAGTTTAAGCTGCCAGATGAATTCAGGCGCATCCGCATTGGCGAACTCTTGCGCCACGCCGCGCAATTGATCCGTATTCCCAATCAGCGCCAAGACACCACCGATCGCAAGGATCGAGGTCGAGGCAAAGAACGACGTGCCCTGCCGCAGCGTGCCCATGATCTGCGCGTCAAAGATACGGTTGTCGCGGGCCTCGAACGCTTGCATCCAATCCATGCGGTAGGACACCATCAAGGTAGACACCGACGGACGGCCCGCAGGCGGATGTTCGATCACCCATCCCACAGTGGCCCAAGCCAATAGAATAAAGGCAGCGGCAAGCCCGTCGCCCAGTGTCAGCAAAGTCAGGTGATCAATCAAAGTCATGAGTGCAGACTATGCGCGCCTGTGATTTCTTGCCAGAGGCTATAACATAGAGATAGCTGCCATAATGCTGCCGCATGGCTCTGGCAAAAGGGCCGCGAACTAGGGAACCACAATGCGTTTGATCGTCTTATTCATCGCTCTGATGCTGGGCGCGACTTCGGTCGCTGCGCAGGACGGTCGGCTTGTGACCCTCTCGACCTCGAACGATGGCCGTGGATGGGAAGCCGTAGGTCGCCTCGACATCGCGGGCAAAGGGTTCTGCACAGCTGCCCTGATCCGTGATGACCTCATCCTCACCGCCGCCCATTGTGTCTATGACCGCAATGGCCGCCCGATTGAGGCAGGTCGTTTCAGCTTTGGCGCGGGACTGCGCGAAGGTCGGGCCGAAGCCTACCGCAACGTCCGCCGCGTCGTAGCCCACCCCAACTACCGCTTTGGCGTCGGCACAACTGGCGAAGAAGTGGCACGCGATCTGGCGCTCTTAGAGCTCGACCAACCGATCCGCACGACCCGCATTTTCCCCTACCCCATCGCCGCCACGCCACGCGCAGGCGATCAAGTGGGCGTCGTGTCCTATGCCCGTGGGCGTGAGGATGCCCCCTCGCTCCAAGAAATTTGCGATGTTCTGGGCCGCCAGAACGGCGTTGTCGTCATGACCTGCGACGTGAACTTTGGTGCCTCAGGGTCGCCCGTGTTCAGGGTTAGAAATGGCGTTGCCGAAATCGTATCGGTTGTCTCTGCGATGACCAATCTGGACGGCACGCCAGTGTCGCTCGGCGCGTCGCTCGATCAACCCTTGTCCGAACTGATGGCCTATTACGATATGGGCGCGCAATCGATCCTGCCCCGCGCGATCATGCCCGGACAACGCGGCGATACGGGCGCAAAATTCATCCGCCCCTGACGGGCTTGAAATCGTAAAATCGTATCCCCAAATCAAATGAACAGGACGCCACAACGGGTCCTGTTTCACGGCCTGTCCCCTATGGGAAGGCGCAATTTTGGTATCGCTCAATGGAGGATAAACCATGCGTAGTTTTGACCTAGCCCCCCTGTATCGTGCCACCGTCGGTTTCGACCAAATCGCTGATCTGATGGATCGCGTCATGTCGACCGAGGCAACACAAACCAGCTACCCCCCATACAATATCGAGAAAACTGGCGAACAAGCATGGCGCATCTCGCTCGCTGTTGCTGGATTTTCGGACGAAGATTTGACGGTAGAGCTGCGTGAAAACGCCCTTCTCGTTTCGGGCCGGAAACCCGAAGAAGACGGCGAACGCGTTTATCTGCACCGTGGCATCGCTACCCGCGCCTTTGACCGCCGCTTCCACCTCGCCGACCATGTCCGTGTGACGGGTGCGAGCCATGAGAACGGTATGCTCCACGTTGACCTCGTGCGCGAAGTGCCTGAAGCGCTCAAACCGCGCCGCATCGAAATCAGTAAATCGCCCGCCTATGAGGCCGATGTCATCGAAACGAAGGCTGTAAATTAAACCAAGGTAAAGGGAGGGGGCAGTCTGCCCCCTCTTGTCCCCTTTGGGGCCAATTCACCCCCGAGGATATTTGCGGCACAAAGGCATTGTTAACCTTTCCCTGTCAGAGTGAGCCCGCGGTACAGGCGGGGACGCCGATGACCGTGCACGAAGGCGCAAGCCGAAGCCCGACCAGAGAAACCCTCTCGTCGGGCTTTTTCGTGCCTTTGTGCCTGAAATATCCCGGGGGAGCGCGGAACGCGCGGGGGCAGAGCCCCCTTAATGCGCTTCAGCCCAATTTGCGCCAACGCCCGCATCGACGCTGAGTTTAACGTCGAGCTTAACTGCAGGATCAGCCGCGTTTTCCATCACCTCGCGGGCCCGTTCGATCAGAGCCTCTTCAGACCCTTTTTCGACTTCAAAGATGAGTTCGTCGTGCACCTGAAGGAGCATCTTTGCTGGCAGATCAGCAATCGCGTCATCCATCCGCACCATAGCGCGGCGGATCACATCGGCGGCGGTACCTTGGATCGGAGCGTTGATGGCGGCACGTTTGGCAAAGCCAGCGGTCGGGCCTTTAGCGTTGATCTCTGGCGTGTGGATTTTGCGACCAAAGAGCGTCTCAACATAGCTGTGCTCTTTGGCAAAGGCGACGGTGTCATCCATATAGGAGCGGATGCCGGGGAAGCGTTCGAAATAGCGGTCGATGAACCCCTGCGCCTCGGCCCGCGGGATGCGCAGGTTGCGGGCGAGGCCAAAGCCCGAGATGCCGTAGATCACACCAAAGTTGATCGCCTTGGCCTGACGGCGGATATCCGAGGTCATCTGGTCCAGTGGCACATCGAACATCTCAGATGCTGTCATAGCATGGATGTCGTGGCCGTCGCGGAAGGCTTGTTTCAGGGTCTCGATCCCTGCCACATGCGCCAGAATGCGCAGTTCGATCTGGCTATAGTCGAGTGAGACGATAACCTTGCCCTCTTCGGCGACAAAGGCTTCGCGGATGCGGCGGCCTTCTTCGCTGCGGACGGGAATGTTTTGCAGGTTCGGATCGGTCGAGGCCAGACGCCCCGTGTTCGCACCCGTTTGCAGGTAGGATGTGTGCACGCGCCCCGTATCCGCGTTGATGTGGTTTTGCAGGGCGTCCGTGTAGGTCGATTTCAGTTTCGACAGCTGACGCCAGTCGAGCACCAAGCGCGGCAATTCGTGTTCCGTGGCGAGGTCTTCGAGGATGTCCGCACCTGTCGCATAGGCGCCCGTTTTACCCTTTTTCCCACCCGGAAGGCCGAGGTGATCAAAGAGCACTTCGCCCAATTGTTTGGGAGAGCCGACGTTAAACTCCATCCCCGCTGTGGTCTTAATCTCGTCCTCTAGCGCTGCCATTTTCTGGGCAAAGGCGTTGGACATGCGCGACAGTGTATCGCGATCAACCTTTACGCCTGCTTGTTCCATCCGTGCGAGGACGGGGACCAGTGGGCGCTCTAACGTTTCGTAGACCGTTGTGACTTTTTTCTGGGTCAGTTGCGGTTTGAACAATTGCCAGAGGCGCAGGGTGATATCGGCGTCCTCGGCTGCGTATTTCACCGCGTCATCGACGGGCACCCGATCAAAGGTGATCATGGATTTGCCCGAGCCCAAGAGCGATTTGATCTCAATCGGGTTGTGGGACAGGTAGCGTTCGGACAGGGCATCCATACCGTGACCATGCAGGCCCGCGTTCAGCGCGTAGGACATCAACATCGTGTCGTCGATGGGCGCGACCTGCACACCGTAGCGGCTCAGGATTTTGGCGTCGTATTTGATGTTCTGACCGATTTTGAGGATCGACGGGTCCTCTAGCATCGGTTTAAGGATCGCGATGGCCTCGTCCAAATTCATCTGGCCCGCGGCGAGTTCAGCCCCCCCGAAGAGGTCATCCGCCACAGAGGATTTATGAGTGAGAGGAATATAACAGGCCTCGCCCGCCGTGACGCAGAGCGACACACCAACGAGGTCCACAATCATCTCATCGAGGCCCGTTGTCTCGGTATCAAAGGCGATGTAGCCGCGATTATAGGCGCGGGCGACCCACGCCTTGAGCGCATCTGCATCACGGACACATTCATATTTCTCATGATCAAAGGGCAGCTGCACGGGCATATCTGCCGCGATAGGGTCCGCGCCTTCGGGGGTGGTGTCGGGGATCACAGGGCTATCGACGCCCATCTTTTCCGCGATCCGCTTTGACACGGTGCGGAACTCCATCGCGGAGAGGAAGGCCAAGAGTTTATCAGCCTCGGGATCGCGGATTTCCAGATCATCGATGCTGAAATCCAAGGGCGTGTTGCAGTCCAACTGCACCAGTTGTTTGGACAGTTCGATCTGCGCGCGGTTGTCGATCAGGGTCTCGCGGCGTTTGGGCTGTTTGATCTCGCCCGCGCGGTCCAAAAGGGTTTCCAGATCGCCGAATTCGTTGATCAAAAGGGCTGCGGTTTTCAGACCGATCCCCGGTGCACCCGGTACGTTATCAACGCTATCGCCCGCAAGCGCCTGCACATCGACGACGCGCTCTGGGCCGACGCCGAATTTCTCGACCACGCCATCGCTGTCGATGCGTTTGTTCTTCATCGGGTCGAGCATTTCGACGCCGCCGCCGACCAACTGCATGAGGTCCTTGTCCGAGGACACGATGGTGACGCGGCCACCCAGATCACGCGCCTGACAGGACAGCGTGGCGATGATATCGTCGGCCTCGTAACCTTCGATTTCGTGGCAGGCGATGTTGAACGCACGTGTCGCTTCGCGGGTCAGAGGAAACTGCGGGATCAGGTCTTCGGGTGCGGGAGGACGGTTGGCCTTGTATTTGTCGTAGAGATCATTGCGGAAGGTTTTTCCAGAATAGTCAAAGATTACGGCGACGTGGGTGGCCGCATCTGGGCCAGAATTCCCCTCGACATAGCGTTGGAGCATGTTCACAAATCCACTGACGGCACCAACAGGAAGTCCGTCCGATTTGCGGGTTAAGGGGGGCAGCGCATGGTACGCGCGAAAGATAAACGCCGATCCATCAATAAGATGGAGGTGACAGCCTTTTCCGAACCCGCTCATTCATTTTTCCCTTCGCTTTTCAGTTACCAAAGGTTTTGACATGTTCCGCGCCCTGCTTCCAGTCGCCATTCTCTGTGCCAGCACAGTAAACGCCCAATCCAACACATCCTGTTCGATGACCGATGACGCGGAGAACTGTAACCGCGTGGTGGCTTGTGTGGGGTCAGAAGGGCTTTGGTTCAATGGACGCGCGTTTGGGCGCGGCGAAGGGACCTTTGTCGGGAAATTATCGGACGGGACACTGTGTGATGGCACATGGATGTCGCGCAATTTGCTTGGCCTTGGGCAAGCGGACGTCACCTGCGAAGACGGACGTTCGGGGCGCGTCTACTATACCTATCAGGACAGCTACACGGGCACCGCGATTGGCAACGGCCTGATGAACACAGGCGAAGGCATTAAGATATGGTCCGGCAACAATGTGCTGGCCTATCTGCGTGGTGACACAGGGGAACGGATCGCCATGCTGCCGTGTAACGGTGCGGCGATCCCGATCAGCTAAGGATCAGTGGTGATCTTTAGGGTTTGCGCTGACTTCGTAGCGGCAGTCGCAATAGGGGCATTCCACGTATTTCGTGTCATGCGGAATGGTCAGCCAAACGCGCGGATGGCCCAGAGCCCCCTCACCGCCATCACAGGCGACTTTCCATTGATCGACGATCTTGGTTTCGGGTGCAGGAATGGTCATCACTTGGCCTATCTGGTTGTCGCGGGACTTCGTCCGCTTTAGATCGGGTTGTAAGTTATATCAACCCCACGCACGGGCAAGCGGGAAAGCAAGATGACCGAAAATGCGATTGAAATCGAAGGTCTGCGGAAAACCTACGCGGCGACAGGCCGATCTGCGGCTAAAGAAGCGTTAAAAGGCATTGACCTAAACATCCCCCGTGGTTCGATTTTTGGCCTCTTGGGGCCGAATGGCGCGGGGAAATCGACGATCATCAATATTCTGGCGGGTCTAGTGAACAAATCCGCTGGTCGGGTGAACATCTGGGGATTCGATCAGGACAAAAACCCACGCCAATCCCGTGCGGCCATCGGCATCATGCCGCAGGAACCGAACCTCGACCCGTTTTTCACCCCGCGCGGTAGCCTAGAGGTGCAGGCGGGCCTTTACGGCGTGCCGAAATCGCAGCGTCGCACGGATGAGATTCTCGAACTGATTGGCCTGACCGATAAGGCCGAAGCCTATGCGCGGTCTCTGTCTGGCGGGATGCGGCGGCGGTTCTTGCTGGGCAAGGCGCTGGTGCATAGCCCGCAGATCCTCGTCCTTGATGAACCGACGGCCGGTGTAGATATCGAACTGCGCAACATGCTCTGGGCGAACGTGCGTCGCCTGAACGAAGAGTTGGGCATGACGATCATCCTGACCACGCACTACCTCGAAGAAGCGCAGGAAATGTGTGACGAGATCGCGATTATTAACCATGGTGAGCTGATCACACGCGACACCACGGCGAACCTTTTGGGGCGGTTGGACAGCAAAACGATGGTGATCACCCCAGCGGAGCCCATCGCACAGCCTGATGTGCCTGCGGGCATCACCGTTGCGGTGCGCAAGGATGGATCGCTGGCCTTTACCTATAAGCCCCGCGAAACCTCGGCTGAGGCAGTGCTATCAGCGGTTCACGCTGCGGGCATCCGTATCGCGGACGTGAAAACCGAAGAAGCAGACCTAGAGGATGTGTTCCTCGCGCTGACCTCGAGCCGTTAATTCAGAACAGTGAACCCCTGCGCCTCGAACAGGGCGCGGGCGGTGAGACCAGAGAGATAGTCAAGGAACGCGTTTTCGGCCTCGTTGTCGCGCCCTGTTATATCGGCCACTGGATAGACGATGGCGGGATAACTGTCGGTCGGGAAGTCTGCGACCACATGGACCGAAACATCAGCCAAAGCATCCGTCGCATAGACGATCCCGAACGGCGCCTCCCCCAGCGCGACGAGCGCCAGTGCGGAACGCACGTTATCCATTTGGGCGACCTGCGGCTGGATATCAGCCCAAAGGCCCAAGGTTTCCAACGCGGCCTTCCCGTAAATCCCCGCAGGCACCGAATCGACCATGCCCATCGCGATCCGTTCGTTTCCGAGGGCTTGGGGAAGATTAGCCAAATCGACCGATGCCGAGCGATCTGCGCTGCCGATCAGGACGAGCGTATTGCCCAGCAGATCGCGGCGGGTGCCGTCCTCGAGCAGACCCTCAGCTTCGACCACGTCCATCCAGTCGGTGTTGGCCGAGATAAAGATATCCGCAGGCGCGCCTTGGGTTATCTGACGGGCCAGCGCGGATGATCCTGCGTAGGACAGGACAACATCGTGGCCCGTCGTCTGCGTGAACTCTACCGCGATTTGGTCGAGCGCGGTTTTGGTGCTGGCGGCGGCAAAGACCACGACCGTATCCGCAGCCGCCGTTTGGGCTGCCAATACGGTGCAGAGGCTCAGCGTGCGCCACATGGCATCAGACCTTTGGCAACATCCGGCCCAGAACACGGCCACCCAAGATGTGCAGGTGGAAATGCGGAACGTCCTGAACGCCTGCTTCACGGGTGTTGGCGATGGCACGGAAGCCATCCTCTACGCCTGCAATTTTGCAAACCTCAGCGACCGCCTGCATAAAGCCGACCTGTTCCTCGGCAGAGGCTGCCATCGCGAAGTGATCGAGCGACATATACGGACCCTTGGGGATGATCAGGATATGGACAGGCGCTTGCGGTGCGATGTCTTCGAACGCGAGGGCGTGATCGTTTTCATAGACAGTCTTATTCGGGATTTCACCGCGCAGGATTTTCGCAAAGATGTTCTGCGGATCGTAGTTAAAGTCCATGAGGGGCCTCAGTCGACGTAAAGATAAGGGGTCTGTGCGATCGTTCGCGCCACATCATCGGACACAGACAAGAAAGACGCAATGGCCGCCGCGTTGTCTTCGGGCGGGACCAATTCGCGGATGCGGTAATAGTGTTCAAAGCCACCGTCACGGATGCGGTCGCTTTCGTGGGCAAAGTCGTTGCGCACCGTAGGCAAGAGCCGCGCCACGGTATCAGGCGGCGTTTGGTGCCCCATCAGACCAACGCGACTGGAGTGACCGATCAGATATTCGTCCGAAAACTCGCACTGGATTTCGAGGATTTTTGTCGTCGCACGGTCGGAGGCAAAATCCTGCATCAGATCGAGGTTCGCCGTATCCATACAGATCACCATTTTGTCGGTCTGGTGATAGTCGAACAGCATCCGCATCATAGCCCGTCTGTGACGATGCCGTTTGCCCAAGGTCGCCTGAATACCCCCCAGATCAGGGAGCGGCGTGGCCTCTTCGTTAAAGAGATAGGCAACAGTCGGGATGTTGGCGTTTTGGTTGATGGCGTCGATCAAACGCTTGGCCACGTGCCATTTCTTACAAGCGACGATCAGCAGTTCGCGTTCGCGGCCAAGGCTGGCTTCGGCCTCCCAGAAACGGGGGGCAAAGCGGCGCCCTTCGCGACCACGGCCAGACAGGAACTTGAACAGGTTCCGACCTTCGTTCGAGATTTTGAAATCGTCTTGGTCAGAGGCATAGAGCCGACCGAGCCGTTTTTTGAGGTCCACCGCTTCGGGACTGATCTTGCGAGCAAAGAGCGAATCCTGCGCCAATAGCATGTCAAAGTGATCGTTGTAGAACGTCACAGGCATCCCGTAGTCGGTAAACATCAGGAAGGTCAGCGTGCGGGTGTCGATCTCTTTGGCGGGGATCAGGTGCCGCACGAGGGTCTGGAAAAACGTCTCGTCAGGAATCCACGTGGTCGAAAAGAACTTCATCACGTCTTTGCGCTGACGTGTGAAATCGAGAATCCACTCGATTGTGCGGCGGCGCAAGCACCACCACTGGCTACCGATCTGGACCTGAATATCGTCGGGGATCGCCCGTTTCAGCCCTGCCCAACGCTGGAACCAGAAGGACCAGTAGAACAGACGTTTGTGCACACGTTCATTGAACCAATGGCGGTAGATGAGGCGTTCCTCTTTCATCCCCGTTTTGATCCAATCGCTTTCGAAGAAATCAAAACTTTCGATGTAGTCGACATCACGGCCGTCGAGGAATTCTTTTGCGTATTTCGCTGATTTGATCGCCATGCAATCGCCAGACACCATGTAAAAATGGGTCGCACGCGGGAAGGCATCGACGGCGGATTCAATGGCGTAGAGCGTCGCTTGAACGAGGCTCCATTCACCCCAGCCGCATTTGATCCGCTTTTTCGCAAAGGTGACATTTGGGTTGTCGGCTAAGGCCTCGCGGATCAGCTGATAGTCGTCTTTGGACGCGCTGGCATCAAAGTGGATCGAAATGTAATCCCCAACCGCGGTGAGCTGTTGGGCTTGCTGCACAATCGCCTCGGGGTTCTTGTGGCACAGGAGAATGAAGGCGATTTTTGCCATATTGGAAACAAAACCCTGCGGTCGAACTGATCAGTTTCCCCCTTGATAACCCGAAGACCCGTTGAATAAACAGCGTTTCTTTGATTTTTATGGTGGATAATGTCCCGCACGATCTGGCAACAAGGGACAAAGGGTAACAAGGGGCGACGAGTATGGGCTTTCCTGGAACGTGGATGACTGAGAGCGAAAGCATGGTGTATCGGGTTGTGCCGAAATGCGCCTGCTCCTCAATCGGTCAGATTATGTATTACTCCGACCACGGAGAGTTCTTTGACGGCGACATCCACGATGCTACAGACCGTATGCACAAATGGGCGTTTGAGGCCAGCCAGCCGCTGATCACCGACAACGTCAAAGCGCATAAAAGCTATGCCTTCACCTGCGTGCGGAACCCCTACACCCGCATCCTGTCATCGTTCTTTGACAAAATCTGCGGGATTCAGCGCAACGGGAAACGCTACCGCGGGAACCTCGTGCCGCAACTGGCGCAGAAATACGGGATCGAGGTTGGATCGCCCGAAGATGATTTCGACTTCGACCAAATCAAATCGTTCCGTCGGTTCCTCTTGTTCGCACGCGACACCATCCGTTGGAAGCGTCCGATGGAGCCCGACATTCACTGGTCGGCTATGTCTGGCCACATCTCGACCTTCATTGCGAACGGCGGCACCTACGACCACATCTTCTTTACTGAGAAATTCAACGAGGGCATGCAGGTCGTTCTCGATAACTGCGAAACCGCGCATCCGATCGACCTGAAAACCATCCCCCGCTTTAACGAAAGCGAAGGGCACGGGCCGAAGCGGGCGCATCCTGTTGAAGATTACTTTGACGATCTGTCGATGCACCTCGTCTATGAAATCTACAAAAAGGATTTCAATCTGTTCAAATACGACTTTGAAAATCCGGGGAACAAGATGCCAATCGGCGAGATCGATCTGGCAGAGGTTCACGCCAAACTCGGCGACTAGAACCGTCGCAATACATTAGGATTTTGCTGCATTGTCCTATGGGTGAGCCTGACGTAACGTCTGGGCAACAATGACTCATGGGAGGATGCAATGACACAAGACCTCGGTTTTGAAACGCTACAAATTCACGCTGGAACAGAGCCGGATCCAGCCACTGGCGCACGTCAGGTGCCGATCTATCAGACTACCGCTTACGTGTTCAAAGACGCCGACCACGCCGCGCGTTTGTTCAACCTCCAAGAGGTCGGTTACATCTATTCGCGCCTGACCAACCCAACCGTTGGTGCGCTTCAGAACCGTATTGCGGCGCTTGAGGGCGGTGCGGGCGCTGTTTGCTGTTCTTCAGGTCACGCGGCGCAGATTATGGCGCTCTTCCCGCTGATGGGGCCTGGCCTGAATATCGTCGCATCGACCCGTCTATATGGCGGCACGATCACGCAGTTCAGCCAGACAATCAAACGGTTCGGCTGGTCGGCCAAGTTCGTTGATTTCGACGATCTGGATGCGGTGAAGGCGGCGATTGACGACAACACCCGCGCTGTGTTCTGCGAAACCATCGCAAACCCCGGCGGCTATATCACCGACCTCGACGCGATTGCTGCGATTGCAGACGCTGCTGGCATCCCGATGATCGTCGATAATACTACGGCAACACCGTATCTCTGCCGTCCGATCGAACATGGCGCGACGCTCGTTGTGCATTCGATGACCAAATACATGACGGGCAACGGCACCGTGACAGGTGGTGTGGTCGTAGATTCAGGCAAGTTCGATTGGTCCGCATCGGACAAATTCCCGTCGCTCTCGGCGCCCGAACCTGCCTACCACGGCCTGAAATTCCACGAAGCGTTGGGCCCGATGGCCTTTACCTTCCATGGCATCGCCATCGGTTTGCGCGACCTCGGTATGACGCTGAACCCGCAGGCGGCACATTACACGCTGATGGGTCTGGAAACGCTTTCGCTGCGCATGGACAAACACGTGGCAAACGCGAAACAAGTCGCTGACTGGCTCGAAGCGGATCCGCGCGTGGATTACGTGACCTATGCGGGTCTGGACTCCAGCCCCTACAAAGAGCGCGCAGAGCGTCTGGTTCCAAAAGGCGCAGGTGCGCTCTTCACCGTTGCGGTTAAGGGCGGCTACGACGCTTGCGTGAAACTGGTGGATAGCCTGCAGCTGTTTAGCCACGTAGCAAACCTTGGCGATGCCCGGTCGTTGATCATTCACCCTGCGTCTACCACGCACCGCCAGCTGTCCGAGGATCAGCAGCGCGCAGCAGGTGCAGCACCCGAAGTCGTACGGATTTCCATCGGGATCGAAGACCCGAAGGACATCATCGCCGATCTCGATCAGGCGCTGGCGAAGGCAACCGCCTAATCCCAAAACCAAAGGCCGCCCGATGGGCGGCCTTTTCGTTACTCAGTTGCGATTCCGTAGACGATACTGACCTGCGCCGACACCGTGATGTCCCCTGCGACCAAGGGCACATCCATTTTTGGCGCACCGCTGTCAAAGGACCGAGCGGACATCGCCTCCATCACGACAGGGGCATAGCCGCCGTAGCTGTTTTCGCTCAGCGTGAGAACGCCGCCCAAATCAACGCCAGCCGCCATCGCATAAACCTCTGCTCGGTGACGCGCATCCTCGACCGCTTTCGCGCGGGCTTCGTCCATAAGGGTGGAGTCATCGTCGATCCCAAAGGACACACCATTCACCGTATTTGCCCCACCCGCGACCACGTCGGACAGCAATCCGCCCAGCGTTGTCAGGTCATGGGTGGTCACGGAAAGCGTGGTAGACGCGGTGTATCCTTCGATCTGGGTGTAATCAGGTGCCCCCAGAACGGTCCGACCATAGCGCGGGATCAGTGACACGCGGCCTGTTTGAATGTCACCCTGAGGGATCGCAGCGGCCTCTAGCACGGTGAGGATACCTGTAGTTGCCATGCTGACCGCATCCAACACCTCGCCCGTCGTTTTGCCTTCGTGCATAACGCCGACTGTGACCACGGCCATATCAGCGGGCGCGGTGACAATCCCCTCACCCGAGACGGAAATTGACGGCACAACGCGGTCCTGCGCCATCGCACCAAGGGGCGCGGCCATGAGGCCAGAGATCAGCGCTGCACGCATAAAGGTCATCATCGTTTGATCCTTTCACTGGGAACGATTCTTAATCAACCCTCAGGCGATCACAGCCAGCGGTAGAACACGAGTAAATTTTCCGAGTGGGCGGGAAGTTGCTGTAGCTTAAATCATTGAGCGCCGTTACATTTCCGCTCCAAAGAAATCATGTTAGTCCCAATTTTATGACACCAAATTTTGCACTTTCACTGTCGTTCGAAGGGATCCGTTTATTGCAGCGGAGTTCCGACGGCTGGCTTTTGGTGGACGAGGTCGCGCTGGATGACGCCGATCTAGGCGCTGCCCTTGCACGGATGAAGGATCGGGCGACACAGCTCGACCCATCGCCGCTGCGGACCAAGCTTCTTATTCCAAACGATCAGATTCGGTATCTTGCGCTGGATAATCCCCGTGCCGATGAAGACGACATTCGCGTGTCTCTCGACGGGGCGACGCCATATGCACTTGATGATCTGGTGTTCGACTATTCGCGTGGCGGAGGTCGGACCTATGTAGCCGCAATTGCACGCGAAACGCTGGACGAGGCCGAAGGCTTTGCTGCGGGATACGGGTTTAACCCTGTCAGTTTCGCGGCTGTGCCTGATGCCTTCACCTTTGTCGGCGAGGCGTTCTTTGGCCGAACGAGCGCGGCGGCAACACTGCTGTCCGACGGTCAGACCATCGAACGTGATGTGGATGCCGTGGTGGTCGTGGGTCGCGTTGCCGAACCAGAACCTGAACTTGAACCGGAGGTGGTCGAAGAGCCGCCGGTGGCAGAGCCAGAGGTTGTTGAAGAGGCAACGGTCGAACCTGTCAAACCTGTCGAACCTACAGAAGAGGCGCAGACTGAGGACGAACAAGTAGAGCTAGAGTTTGATATCGACCTCCATATCGACCTGTCCGCCATCGAAGAGGCCCCTGCCCCCGTTGAGGCAGAACCAGAAGCTGCGCCAGAACCGACGGACGAGCCCGAAGAGCCTGCCGAACCCGTTGTGTTCTCGAGCCGTGCACGGACGTCTGATGCCACGACACCGACACTGACCACGGGGGACAAACCGACGTCCACGATCCAGCCACGGATCACGCCGACAATCACCCCCACGGTCGGCATTCCACCCGCGCCCAGCGATCTGGACGCCGCTCCTATTTTCGCAGCAACGCCACGCACCGTCCCAACGGAAGCCAAGCAAGAAGACAAGACCTCGCCGCTTGCGCCCGTCATAGCGGCAGCGACCTCTGCAAAGACGGCACTCGGCAATGGCCTCACCGCAATGAACGACCGCCGCAAATCGCGCCGCGCGGAAAAGGATGCGGAACGCGATGCTGCTGCCTTGGCCAAGTTGGAGGCCAAAGCGCAAGAGGTGGTAGCCGAACTCGACGGCGATGCCGAACCCGCCGACGAAAAAGTGCGGCTGACCATTTTCGGTGCCCGCCGCAAAGCCCAAGCCAAAGCGATCAAACGGCCCAAGTACGTCTTTGCGATTTTAATGGCGCTTTTGCTGGCTTTCCTTCTAGCGGTCGCGATCTGGTCGTCGACTTTGGAAAACGGGATCGCGGGATTGTTCGGTGGCAATGACGTGACGGTTGCCACACTCGACGCCGACAACCCTGCCCCCGAAGACGAGGCCGCAGCCGACCTCGGCGATGCGATGTCGGACGTGGATATCGCGATTGAAAACCTAACCCAAGACGGGGCGCTATTGCCGCCGACTGATCTGCCTCTTGGTCAAGTGCTTAGCCCCGCAGAGGCTCAGCGCCTCTACGCCGCGACGGGTGTTTGGCAGCGTGCGCCGACCTTCCCCTACACGCCCAAAATCGAGACGACAGACGGCGTCACCATCGCGGCCATCGACCCTGTGACGTTCGGGACAGATGCGGTTGCATTGCCTTCTATTACGGCAATGCAACCCGATCTGTCCGTTGTGTCCCCTCTTGCACCACCCGCTGCGGGAACCGAATTTGACCGTGACGCGAACGGCAATATCCGCGCGACCGAGGCAGGCACCGTTTTGCCAACGGGGGTCACCGTCTTTGCTGCAACCGCCACGACGACCCGCCCGATTGCGCGTCCCGACGGGATTGCGCCAAATCCAGAGGCCGCGCCGACCACCAATCCTGACCTTGTGACCGCTGGTGGTGTGTCACTGGCCAGCCTCCGTCCACGCAGCCGTCCTGATAACCTCGCTGAGAACATCGAACGGGATACACTGGGTGGATATATTGCGTCAGAGTTGGCCGCGCTGCGTCCGCGTGAACGTCCTGACAATTTGGTCATCGTCGCGTCAGAGCCAGCACCACTGCCAATCCCCGAAGCTGACGTTGACGCCATTGCAGCTGCGATCGCTGCTGCCGCTCCGCCAGATTTGACCGCTGGGGCATCCCAATACGCGGTCGCGTCGTCGCCGCTACCGATCCAGCGTCCGCGCAACTTTGATCGGATCGTCACGGCGACTGCTGCCTCGCTCCAATCAGAGCCTGAGGCGAGCGCACCAACGGATGTATCGGCAACCATGCGGCCTACGGGCTCTGTCCCTGGTGGTGTGGCCCGCGCCGCAACCGAAAACAACGTTTTGACCATGCGCGACATCGCCCTGATCGGTATCGCAGGCAGCAGTTCTAGCCGGATTGCATTGGTGCGGATGGGCAACGGGCGGATTGTATCAGTTCGGGTGGGTGATACCCTCGACGGAGGTCGGGTCACCGCGATTGGCGAATCCGTTTTGAACTACGAAAAACGGGGTCGCGTGGTGTCGTTGGAAATGCCGAGGGGCTGATCCCTAGCAATTTCTTCAGTCAGCCCCAAGTGTATAAGGCGACATTACCAGCGCCATCGAATTTTAGTTAATAAGACGGACACCGATGGAAAGTTTTCTCTTTCAGGCAACCATTTACCTAGGCGCAGCAGTGATTGCGGTGCCTTTGGCAGCACGTTTGGGCCTTGGGTCTGTGCTGGGGTATTTGCTGGCAGGGATCGTCATCGGGCCCGTGTTCGGATTGGTCGGGTCGGAATCCAAAGACGTCCAGCACTTTGCCGAATTTGGCGTCGTTGTGATGCTGTTCCTCATCGGGCTAGAACTAGAACCGCGCGTCCTATGGCGAATGCGGGCCAAGCTCTTGGGACTGGGCGGGCTGCAGGTCATCTTGACCGTCGCGGCCCTGTCTGGGCTGGCCTATCTGATGAACGAAACCGCGCTGGATTCCATCGCCATCGGGATGATCCTCGCGTTGTCCTCAACCGCTATCGTTCTACAAACCCTGTCGGAAAAGGGGCTGGTGCAGACGGCGGGCGGGCGCAACGTGTTCTCTGTTCTGCTGACGCAGGATATCGCCGTGATCCCCATGCTGGCGCTCATGCCGCTTTTGGCTGTTGCCGCACCGATGATGATTTCGCCCGATGGGTCGATCCAACGCGCCGCCGACGACACGCACCACGGCACATTCTCGCTCGTTGAAGGGTTGCCAGGATGGGGCGTCACATTGGTCACTGTCGGTGCAATCGCGGTGATCATCCTTGCGGGTGTGTTCCTCACACGGCCTGTGTTCCGCTACATCCATCAGGCTCGCATTCGGGAGATGTATACGGCGCTCGCCCTTCTGATGGTCGTGGCGATTGCGGTGTTGATGCAAATGGTCGGCCTATCGCCCGCGCTAGGGACGTTCCTTGCAGGCGTGGTGCTGGCGAACTCTGAATTCAAACACGAGCTAGAGACCGACCTTGAGCCGTTCAAGGGGCTGCTGCTCGGTCTGTTTTTCATCACCGTTGGCGCAGGTTTCGATTTCCAAGCGTTCTTTAGCGACCCCGTACGGATCGTGCTGCTGACGTTACTTCTGATCGCGGTCAAAGGCGGTATCCTATATGGTCTTGCGCGTATATGGCGGTTGAAACCCCACGACCGCTGGCTATTTACCCTCAGCCTCGGTCAAGCGGGTGAGTTTGGCTTTGTCCTGATCAGCTTTGCCTTGGGGATCGGCGCACTGTCCCCCGCCCTCGCGCAAAAGCTGCTTTTGATGATCGCACTGTCGATGCTGATCACGCCGCTGTTGTTCATCCTCTACGAATATCGCACCCGCAAAATGGCGAGCGAGGATGAACACCAAGATGCCGACGACATCGATGAGACGGGCACAGTGATCATCGCGGGGATCGGGCGGTTTGGGCAGATCGTGAACCGACTGGTGCAGTCGGCTGGATTTTCGACCGTGGTTTTGGACGCCGATCTGGAAACCGTTCAGACCATGCGCAAGTTCGGGTTCAAGGGCTTCTTTGGCGATCCGACACGGCCTGACCTACTTAAAGCGGCGGGAATTGCAGAGGCAAAGGTGCTGGTCGTGGCCGTAGATGGACGGGACAAGGCAACGGCGCTGGTGCGCTATGCCCGTCAGATGCGCGACGACATCCACATCGTCGCCCGTGCGCGGGATCGGCAGCATGTGTATGAACTCTACGCGGCAGGTGCGAATGACATCGTGCGCGAGCTGTTCGACAGTTCGCTGCGTGCGGGGCGCTATGCGCTCGAAAACCTTGGGCTGTCGGAATACGAGGCGGCTGAGGCAGAAACCATGTTCTACCACCATGATCGCGGCATGATGAAGGAATTGGCGACGCTCTGGAAACCCGATGTGCCGACGTCGAAAAATGCGGCCTATCTTAAGCGGGCAAAGGAGTTGAATTCCGATTTGGAACTGTCGCTTGCGTCCAAAGAAGAGGCCGAAGCCGAGGCGGAAACCAAAGGTGGCATCGGGCGCCGCCGTAGCGACAGCGCCCTATTACCGAAGGATCAAGGGGACGCTTAGGCGTCCGATACCCCTGCTTCTGCAAAGGTGAGCATGCCAGAATGACACGCAATCGCGCCTTTGAGGACGCCGATTGCCAGCGCCGCGCCAGAGCCTTCGCCCAGACGCAGGCCGAGGTTCAGAAGCGGTGCTTTGTTTAGATGCGCCAGCAGTTTCGCATGTGCACCTTCGGCGCTGACGTGGCCCGCAACAGTGTGATCGAGCGACCCCGCGACCGCGCATTCCAGCGCAGCAGCAGAGGCGGTGCAGATGAACCCGTCAAGGATCACAGGAATGCGTAGGTTCCGCGCGCGTGCGATTGCACCCGCCATCGCCGCCAATTCACGACCACCGAGGCAACGCAGCGCCTCAAGCGGATCAGCGATCACATCAGCATGAAGCGCAAGGCCATCGGCAACGGCAGCGGTTTTGCGGTTCAGACCTTCATCATCGACGCCCGTTCCGCGCCCCGTCCAATCGGCAGCGTCGCCACCAAACAGGGCCGCCGCAACGGCCGCCGCAGCGGTGGTGTTCCCGATGCCCATTTCACCAACGACCAGCAGGTCGCTAGTGTCTTTGACGGCGGTCCAGCCGGCGACGAGCGCGTCGACCACTTCATCCTCGGACATTGCGGGGGCTGTGGTGAAATCAGCGGTGGGCGTGTCGAGCGACAGGGACACGACCGACATGTCAGCGCCGAACGCCTTGGACAATTGGTTAATTGCCGCACCACCGTGTTCAAAGTTCGCAACCATCTGAACGGTGACTTCAGGCGGGAATGCCGACACGCCACGCGCACAAACGCCGTGGTTGCCAGCAAAGATGATCACTTGGGGGTTTTCAATCGATGGACGCGGATTAGCACGCCACGACGCATACCAAATCGCCAAATCTTCGAGACGGCCCAGAGCCCCCGGAGGTTTCGTCAACTGACCGTTGCGTTCCTCTGCACAAGCCTTCGCTTCGCTATCGAGCGAAGGAGCAGCAGACAGAAGAGCGCGAAATTCGGCGAGACTAGAAAATGGGCGGGTCATGGCGGTCCTCGTTGCACTTTTTGTGCGCCTTGAATAACCCTCGTGGCACAGAATGAAAGGTCAGAAAGGGTCGCACCTATGTCCAACTCCGACATTCGCAAATTTCAACCCGCCGATGTGCTGGCTGCGCTGGGTCTCTTGACCCGCCTTCCCGTAAAGGTCGACCACGAAGCCGCAGGGGCACGTGCGGCCAAGGCCGTCTGGGCCTACCCGCTGGCGGGTCTAGCGGTCGGGGTGATCGCCGCGATTGTCGGCAGCGTTTGGCAGTGGTTCGGCGTGTCCGACGGTCTGGTTGCTGCCGCCGTTCTGGCCGTCATGGTCATCATCACTGGCGCGATGCACGAAGACGGTCTAGCCGATAGCGCCGATGGGCTTTGGGGCGGATGGGATCGGGATCGTCGGCTTGAGATCATGAAAGACAGCCGCATCGGGTCCTATGGGGTGATCGCGCTATGTCTGTCGCTCTTGGCGCGGTGGATTGCGATTGAGGCCCTGATCAGCGCGGGTTGGATGTGGTGCGCCTTGCCCATCGTTGCCACCCTCAGCCGCGTTCCGATGGTCGCCCTCATGCACCTGATGGAGCCTGCACGGGCGGGCGGATTGTCCCGTTCTGTCGGGCGTCCTGAAAAGGCCCCTGTTGGCGTCGCTCTGCTGATCGGACTGGCGGTTGCGGCAGTTTTGGGCGGGTGGACGGTGATCCTGCTCTTTATCTTTGTCAGCCTCGCCACGGTTAAAGTCGCGCTAATCGCGCAGGCAAAGATCGGCGGGCAAACGGGCGATATCCTCGGCGCGGCGCAGCAAATCGCAGAGATCACAGCGCTTGGCGTGTTGGCCTCAATCGCAGGCTAAGGCAGCGGTGAGGCTATCGGGACCAGTGTAGGGCCCGACATCGCGGGTGGTGTAGCCCGTGGCGTCATGAGACGTGACCATAATGCGGGTCCAAGTGGCGTTGGCGGTTACGACCTCTGGCTGACCGCAATCGCGCAATCCACCTTCGATCACCGCAGAGCCAAGACGATGATTGGTCAGCTCCTTAACCGCGCCATCCGGGGTCAGGGTCCAAGCACCGTCAGCTTGCGTGACCTCTAGGAACCGCAGCGTTTTGGCGAGGTGCGGACGGTCGACATAGGCAATCTCTGCCGCGCCATCCCCGTCGAAATCCGCGATACCTGCAATCGCATACCACCGATTACGTTGCCCAAACGGTGCGCCAAGAGCGATGGGTGCGATCACGTCGGACGACACTCCAAAGACCGCAATCCGTGCCCCATCGTTAAATCCGCTGAGAACCGTAACGACCTCAGCCGTGCCATCCCCGTTCAAGTCAAAAAGACGCGGGTTCGTATCTTCGAACACCGCGTCTTTGTATTGAAATGTATGGCTCTGCCCCTGCCACGTGACCTCAAGCCCCGCGTATTCGCCATTAGCGACCGCCCCGTGCCCATAGGCATCGGTGGGGTCCACGTAACGGGCCGTCAGAGGCTCAGCGCACGCCGCATATGGCCAAAGAGCCAAGAGCGGCCAGAGGCGCATTAGATCTGACGCTCTGGCAGGTTCACAACCAGACCGTCCAGCGCGTCGGTCACCTTGATCTGGCAGGATAGACGCGAACGGTCAGGGTCAACTTCATAGGCGAAGTCGAGCATGTCTTCTTCCATCGCTTCCATGCTCGGAACTTTGTCTTTCCACTCAGCAGGTACATAAACGTGGCAGGTCGAACAGGCGCAAGCGCCGCCGCAGTCGGCCTCAATACCCGGAATGCCATTATCACGGGCACCTTCCATAACGGTCATACCGTTTTTCACCTCAACGCTGTGTTCGGTGCCGTTGTGTTCGATATAGGTGATTTTGGCCATGATCTGCTCTCGTTCCTGTAAAGTCGTGGTAGATTTAATGCGTTGTACGTGGCTGTTCCAGCCTTCTGTCGCAGATTAACCGACACGGATCATAAAATTTGCGCCATTGGTCGAAAAATGCCATAGAGTTTTTGTAAAAGAGAGGCAGAGCAGCCCCAGATGAAACGTGTCACCCACTCCGCAGCCCTATTTGGGCTGGCGCTGTCCGCTTGTTCGGATGGTGGGGTGCCGCCGTATTCCAACCCGCCTGCCTTTACCGAAGCTGGGATCGAAACCGATTATTACGGCAAGTGTTTTGGCCGCGACGTGACGCCAGCGCAGACACATACGGTCACGGATCAAGAATTGATCAAAGAAGAAGTCCTCGCGCCTGATGGCAGCGTTTTGGAGCCTGCCGTTTACCAGACTGTCACCAATCAACAGATCATCCGTGAACGGCGTGAAGTGCTGTTCGAGGTTGTCTGCCCCTCTGAGATGAACAGCGGTTTCATCGCATCGGTTCAGCGGGCGCTGGCAGCGCGCGGGTTTTATCAGGCCCCGATCACGGGGATTATGGATGAGACAACGACTGCAGCGGTACGGCTATATCAGCGGCAACAGACAGGCGTGGACAGTCCGTTGTTGTCTGTTGATGCGGCCAAGGTTCTAGGGCTGGTCGCGCTCACGCCAACCGATCTAGGAATGTAAAAAGGCGCCCGAAGGCGCCTTTTTGTGTCAGGTTACTCAACCGATCATTCCACGATACGAAGCGCCATAAAGCGGGTCATGCCGTCACGGTTCACGAGGATCAGCAGGGATTTGCGTCCAGCGTCACGCGCTTCGCTCACGCGGTCCTCGAAATCAGCGACCGATGTAACGGGCTGCTGACCAGCTTCAGAGATCAGATCGCCAGCCTGTAGACCGTTCGACGCCGCATCAGAGGTCGGATCGACGGCAGTGATCACCAGACCCGAAGCATTCGGAGCAAGGCCAAACTGGCTGATCGTCTCTTTGTTGACCTCGGACAGCGTCAGGCCGAGCATTTCAGTCTGTGTCGGCGCCGCGTCTTCCATTGGGGCCTCAGAGCCAGGCATGGAGGCTTCGGCGGTTTCGCGACGACCCAGAGTGACCGTCAATTCAACCGTTTCACCGTTGCGAAGGACGTTCACGAGGACCTCTTGACCCACGGGGGCATCCGCCACGATGCGAACGAGTTCGCGGGTGTCGGTGATTTCTTTGCCGTCAAAGGTCAGGATCACGTCGCCAGCCTCGATCCCTGCGTCCATTGCAGGACCCGGAGGGACGGAGCTGACCAAAGCGCCAGCCGCGTGATCAAGGCCAGCGATGCCTTCGACCATATCGGGGGTTACGTCTTGGATACGAACGCCGAGCCAGCCACGACGGGTTTCACCGAACTCTTTCAACTGGGCCACGACGTTTTTCACAACGTTCGACGCCATCGAGAACCCGATCCCGATCGAGCCACCGTTGGGCGACAGGATCGCGGTGTTCACGCCGACAACATCGCCGTCCATGTTAAAGAGCGGGCCGCCAGAGTTACCACGGTTAATCGCGGCGTCGGTTTGGATGTAGTCGTCATAGGTGCCCGACAGTTCGCGGTTCCGTGCAGAGACGATACCAGCCGAAACAGAGAACCCCTGCCCCAGCGGGTTACCCATCGCCATGACCCAGTCGCCAACGCGAGCCGTGTCGCTGTCACCGAAGTTCACGAACGGCAGGTCGGTCGCGTCCACTTTCAGAAGTGCTATATCAGTGTTCGGGTCGGTGCCAACCAAGGTCGCAGCGAGCGGTTCGGTCCCACCGGGGAAGAATTCGATCAGGATCTCATCCGCGCCTTCGATAACGTGGTTATTGGTCACGATGTAACCATCCGACGAGATCACAAAGCCAGACCCAAGAGCCGACGAACGGCGCGGGCCTCGGTTCTGGAAGTCTTTAAAGAAGTCCTCAAACGGGGACCCTTCAGGCACAACGCCACGCGGGCCGCCATTGGTGGACACAACAGTCGTCGTCGTGATGTTCACGACGGCGGGGCTAAATTTCTCGGCCAAATCGGCGAAACTGTCGGGACGCGACTGTGCGAAACCCGCAACGGTTTGGGCCAAGAGGAATACAAAAGACAGCAAGATTGCCACGGCATAGGACAGACGGGTCTGTTCTGTGTGGCGGGAAACAGTGAGTGCTTGAGACGTCACGGTGCCTCTCCTTTTTGCGGTTGCGGGGCGTCACACCCCGATGGCAATCCAAACTCTATGCATGGCGCGAGGTAACTCAAGACATGCTACAGCCACCTCAACCACCTGTGAATTTCAGTGTAGGCCGCGTGCGCAAAAATGCACAAGTAGAACACCGATAAAAACCGCGATCAGGCCGACCATGCGCCGCTATTGGTGGGTCAGTTCGGCCAATGCGGCTAGCATTTTTTCAACGAAAGAAGGGGCCAGCGCGTAGGCCAGCCCCTCGATCACGAACACCAGCCCGAGGGCGATGCCAATCATCCAGATCATCAATTGCCTTCCGAGGACTTCATATACTTGAAGAACTCGCTATTCGGCGACAGCACCATCGATGTGTTGCCGTTTTCGAGCGCAGTCGCATAGGCATTCATCGAGCGATAGAATTCAAAGAACTCTGGGTCAGCGCCGTAAGCTTCTGCAAAGACGCGGTTGCGCGTTGCGTCGGCTTCACCGCGGATGATCTCGCCCTGACGTTCTGCGTCAGACACTAGTTCGGTCACGGTGCGGTCAGCTTGTGCGCGGATCCGCTGTGCAGCTTCGTTACCACGGGCGATTTCGTCAGCCGCTTCGCGTTCACGCTCTGCCGTCATACGATCATAGGTCGCAGCAAGGTTTTCTGGCGGCAGGTCGGTGCGTTTCAAACGCACGTCGATGATTTGCAGACCAAGCGCCTGTGCCTCGTCGATTGCACCGTTGCGGATTCGCTGCATCAGCGCGGCACGGTCGGTCGACAGAATGTCGTTCGAGGTCACGCTACCCAGAACCTGACGGGTTTCAGCCCGCAGGATCGAGTCCAGACGCGATGCCGCAGCCCGCTCAGCGCCCACACCAACTGCACGACGGAAGGTTTCCACATCGGTGATACGGTAGCGCGCAAAGGCGTCAACGACGATACGACGACCATCAGAAGCGGTGACTTCCAACTCTTCCATGTCACGGCTCAGGATGCGGTCGTCATAGGTGACCACTTCTTGGATGAATGGAATTTTAAAGCCGAGGCCCGGTTGTTCTTGGACGCGGACAATCTGACCAAACTGAAGCACGAGCGCCTTCTCACGTTCATCAACGATGAACAGCGACGACAGGGCTACAGCGCCAGCAACGACCACAGCGGGGATGAGAAACGCGGTCTTACGCATTAGTTCGACCCTCCTTCGGTGGTGCTTCGGCGGATTTCATTGAGCGGCAGATAAGGCACAACGCCAGTGCCGTCGCCGTTGTTGTCGTCCAAGAGCATCAGATCTACGCTACCCAGAACCTTTTCCATGGTTTCCAGATACATACGCTGACGCGTCACATCAGGCGCCATCTGGTATTCGGTCAGGATCGAGCTAAAGCGGCTCGCCTCACCTTCGGCGGCGTTGACGACCTGTGCGCGGTAGGCTTCGGCTTCTTCGAGAAGCTGCGCTGCCTGACCACGGGCCTCTGCCACAACGCGGTTCGCGTAGGCATCTGCCAGCGATTGCAGACGGTCACGTTCCTGTTCGGCGTCCTGCACCTTGCGGAAAGACGCGATAACAGGCTGCGGCGGGTCTGCCTTGTCAAAGTTGATACGAACGATGTTCACACCACTGTCGTAGCTGTCGAGTGTGGACTGCACGAGGTCGGTCAACTGCTGCGCAATCGAGGCACGGTTCACGTTGAGGATCGGTGCCAGTTCCGACTGAGCGATAATTTCGCGCATTGCCGATTCAGACACAGCAGCGATGGTCGCGGCAGGATCAGCAAGGTTGAACAGGAAACGCTGTGGATCGCGGATGTTCCATACGACTTGGAAGTCAATATCGACGATGTTTTCGTCGCCCGTCAGCATCAGACCTGCATCATTGCCGACGTTCGAGGTGCCGATTTCAATGGTGCGTTCGGTCGAAACAGCCAGAACTTCACGTGTGACCAGTGGCCATGGGGCAAAGTTCAGACCGGGATTTCCGACCTGATGGAATTCGCCGAGGAAGAGTTCGACCGACTGCTCTTCGGGCTTCACGGTGTAGAACGACGCCATGCCCCAAACGACTACAGCCGCAGCAGCGGCAAGGCCGATTGTGCCACGCGTGAACGCAGGGCCAGAAGGTGCGCCGCCGCCAGAGCGATTGCCGCCACCATTGCCGCCGCCCATCAGGACACGGAACTGTTCGCGTCCCTTGTTCAACAGCTCGTCGAGTTCGGGAATCTGGTCCCCGCCCGCCGGACGCCGCGGACCGTTGTTTCGGTTATTATCGTCGTCTCCGCCAGAGCCGCCTTTATTTCCGCCGCCGCCCCATGGGCCACCATTATTCCCAGCCATGAACCTCTTTATATCCCTATGCAATGCCCCGACGTTCGAGGCCTTTAGTCAGATTTGGGGACTCAGCCCCGAATTTCAAGCCGTTCGCGTCGGCGTTTTCATTGTGACCAGCTCTTCAGCCATGGTCGGGTGAACAGCGCAAACACGGTCGAAATCTTCTTTGGTTGCACCCATTTTAACGGCGATGCCAACCATCTGGATCATTTCACCCGCTTGCGGCGCGACGATATGCACGCCGAGCACCTTGCGTGTCGCCTGTGAGACGATCAGTTTCATCAACACACGATCTTCGCGCCCAGCAAAGAGGGTCTGCATCGGACGGAAGGACGAGGTGTAAACCTCAATCGGTTCCTGATCGCGAGCTTGTTCCTCGGTCA
>NZ_JALRGW010000028.1:0-29159 GCF_023253315.1 Aestuarium sp. | reverse complement strand
ACGCGGGTGTTGTGTAATGGTAAGACCTCAGCCTTCCAAGCTGATGACACGGGTTCGATTCCCGTCACCCGCTCCAAAATCCCCTCAGTTTCGGTCCTTATCGTCGTATGCGGCAACCCTGCGCTTGTGATTGCGCGTCGTGGTCAGTATCAACCCGACAACGACTTTGAAGGCGAGGATTCATGGCAAAGGCACCAATTGACGTGGCGGGACAAGACCGCGCCCGATCCAAACGTGTTTCGGCTCTTGGTGGGCTGTGGCCTTTTATTCGGCCATACCGTCTGATGGTCCTTGCGGCCTTTGTGGCGCTGTCGGTGACGGCGATGATTTCGCTGATCCTGCCTTTGGCTGTGCGCCGTGTGGTCGACAACTTTGAAGGGGGCACATCGCCCCTGTTGAACCAATATTTCGGCGCGGCCCTAATCATCGTTGCGCTTTTGGCGATGGGCACCGCCGTGCGCTATTACCTCGTGACCCGTTTGGGCGAACGTGTGGTGGCTGACATCCGCGAAGCCGTATTCGACCGCATGGTCGGCATGAGCCCGTCGTTCTACGAAAACATCATGACAGGTGAGGTGCTGAGCCGCATCACGACGGACACCACCTTGATCCTGTCTGTCATTGGGTCGTCCGTATCGGTCGCGCTGCGCAACGTGTTTGTATTCGTTGGTGGCATGGTTTTGTTGATGATGACATCGGCAAAACTGACAGGTTTGGTGTTGCTGATCGTACCCGCCGTCATCGTGCCGATCGTTGTTCTGGGCCGCCGTTTGCGCCAGTTGGGTCGTGAAAACCAAGATTGGATCGCCAATTCGTCGGGTTCCGCATCCGAGGCGCTGTTGTCGGTGCAGACCGTTCAGGCCTTCACCCAAGAGGACCGCACCCGCGAGAAATTCCGTAAGGTGACAGAGCAGAGCTTTGCCAGTGCAAAGCGCCGTATTCTGACCCGCGCGATGATGACGGCGATCGTTATTTTCCTGATCTTTTCGGGCGTTGTCGGCGTCTTGTGGATCGGGGCCCGTGACGTTGGTGCAGACCAGATGTCGGTCGGCGAACTGGTTCAGTTCGTGATCTACGCGGTGATGGTCGCAGGTGCCGTTGGTGCCTTGACCGAGATTTGGGGCGAACTGCAACGTGCCGCTGGTGCGACCGAACGTTTGATCGAGCTTCTGAATGCGAACGATAGCGTGACCGATCCAGCGCAGGCTGTGGCCACGCCGAAGATGGAAAAGGGCCAGATATCGTTCGAGGATGTGACGTTCTTCTATCCGTCCCGCCCAAATGCGCCTGCGCTTAATGGGATTAGCCTTGATGTGGCGCCGGGTGAAACCGTGGCGCTGGTTGGTCCGTCTGGGGCGGGTAAGTCGACGATTATCCAACTGCTCCTGCGGTTCTATGACCCGAACAACGGCGCGATTAAATTGGATGGCGTTGACCTGCGGAACATGACCCGTGCTGACTTCCGTCAGCAGATCGCTCTGGTGCCGCAAGACGCGGTGATCTTTGCCGATACGGCGCGCGAAAACATCCGCTTTGGTCGTCCGTCGGCAACAGATGCCGAAGTTGAGGCCGCCGCTAAGGCTGCAGCAGCGCATGATTTCCTGTCCGCATTGCCCGAAGGCTACGACACCTATGTCGGTGAACGCGGTGTGATGCTGTCTGGCGGTCAAAAGCAGCGCATCGCGATTGCACGCGCGATCCTGCGTGACGCGCCGATCCTGCTCTTGGACGAGGCGACATCGGCGCTTGATGCAGAAAGCGAACGTCTGGTGCAGGCTGCGGTCGATGAACTTGCCAGCACCCGCACCACGCTGATTATCGCGCACCGTTTGGCGACCGTGAAAAAGGCCGACCGCATTGTGGTGTTCGAGGACGGTCAGATCGTCGCCGTGGGCACGCATGACGCGCTGGTCGCCGAAGGTGGGCTCTACGCGCGTCTTGCACGACTTCAGTTTACCGACGGTATCGCTGCGGAATAATCGCATTTTCGCAGCGTCATACTTGCGTTCATGGGGGGGCATACCCCATCTTTCCTGTTAATCGCGCTTCAATGCGCACAAGGGGAGGAGACGGCATGACTTATGCCACACTAGCGGACCGTGCCGCGATCATGGCTGAAAAGCCGTGGGAAGATCGCAATCAGCCAAAGACAATGTATGAATTGTTGCACAGGACCACCACAGCACATGGTGGCCGTCCTGCTGTGACGTTCCAAATGTTCTCCGATCCTGATGCGCCAGCGGAAACGCTGTCGTGGTCGGAATTGCATGACCAAACCTGCCGCACGGCGAACCTGTTCCGCAGCCTTGGCGTCGGTGAAAATGATGTTGTGGCCTATCTGATGCCCAACAGCACCGAAACCGTACTGACCTATTTGGGCGGACAGATTGCCGGCATCGTGAACCCGATCAACCCGCTTCTCGACCCTGAACATATTGGCGGTATCCTGCGTGAAACGGGGGCGAAGGTTCTCGTGACGCTCAAGGCTTTCCCAAAGACCGACATCGCGCAAAAGGCGGCTGAAGCGGTCAAGCTAGCGCCGAACGTGCAGACCGTCGTTGAAGTGGATTTGCTGCGCTATATGACCGGCCTGAAAAAGCTGATCATCCCGCTGATCCGCCCGAAGGTGCCCGTATCGCACAGCGCGAAGGTCATCGATTTCAACAAGTCGATTGCCCAGCAGCCTGCCAAACTGACCTTTGCCGACAGCACAGGTGACCGTGTCGCGGCCTATTTCCATACGGGCGGCACCACGGGTCTGCCAAAGATCGTGCAGCACAAATACTCGGGCATCATCTACAACGCGTGGCTGGGTGATCGACTGCTCTTCAAACCCGAAGACGTGCAGATCTGCCCGCTGCCACTGTTCCACGTGTTCGCGACGATTGTGTCGCTCGGTGCGTCGCTCGGCTCTGGTGCGCACTATGTGCTGCCGACCCCAGCGGGTTATCGTGGCGACGGTGTGTTCGATAATTTCTGGAAGTTGATCGAGCGCCATAAGGTCACGTTTATGATCACCGTGCCAACAGCGATTGCGGCCCTGATGCAGCGTCCTGTGAACGCAGACATCTCGTCGCTACAGCTCGCTTTCTGTGGCTCTGCACCGCTGCCAGTGGAGCTGTATAAACGGTTCGAACAATCGGCTAAGGTCACCATCTGCGAAGGTTACGGACTGACCGAGGCGACCTGTCTCGTGTCGATTAACCCGCCCGATGGCGAAAAGAAGATCGGGTCTATCGGGTTCCCGTTCCCCTACACGGACGTGAAGATTTTCGACCACGTCACGCATGAGGAATGCGGTACCGATCAGATTGGTGAGATTTGCCTCTTTAGTCCAGGTGTGAACATGGGTGCGACCTATACCGAGGACGCAAAGAACGCTGACCTCTATTATCCAGGTGATCTGGGGCCGACCCAATATCTGCGGACTGGCGATCTGGGTCGTATTGATGTGGACGGCTATCTTTGGATCACGGGCCGCGCCAAGGACCTTATCATCCGCTCGGGTCACAACATCGACCCCGCCGAGATCGAAGAGGCACTGGCTGGTCATCCAAAGATCGCCTTTGCGGGCGCGATTGGTCAGCCTGACAGCTACGCGGGCGAACTGCCTTGCGCCTATGTCGAACTGATCGACGGGGCAGAGGTGACGGTCGAGGAACTCATGTCCTTTGCCAAAGAGAAAATCCACGAACGCGCGGCGCATCCAAAACACCTCGAGATTTTGGATGAACTGCCGAAAACGGCTGTTGGCAAGATCTTTAAGCCCGACCTGCGCAAACGTGCGATTACGCGTGTTTACAACGAAGCCTTGGCTGAAGCGGGTCTAGCCGCAGAAGTGGTCGAGGTGGTCGAGGATAAAAAGCTGGGCTTGGTCGCTAAACTGGCCCGCACGGGTGAAGTCTCTGACGAGGCTGTTGCGACCTGCCTTGGTGCACATACTCGTCCGTGGGCTTGGGCCGCGTAAAACCCGCGAACATGGCGATAAAGAATGGCAGTGTCGAACCTTCGGCGCTGCCATTTTCGTTTTTGCGGGTTCTAGATAGTAGACTTGACCAGACAAGGGGCAGATAAGCGGCGCAAGTTTTAGAAAAAGGATGTCATTATGACTTGCGAGTTTTGCGGTGCCGCTGACACCACCGAAGTCACCATTTCTCCGCATGAGGATACCATTACGCTCTGTGCGACTTGCGCTGAAGGTCTGTCTGGCACCCCGACCGATGCCCCACATTGGCAGTGCCTGAACGGCGCGATCTGGTCTGAAACCCCAGCGGTGCAGGTTGCGGCATTCCGCGTGCTCAAGGCACTGGACGGCGCTTGGGCGAATGACGTGCTCGACGGTGTTTACCTTGATCCTGAGGTTCAAGCATGGGCCGAGGCTGGCATTTCTGAGGTCAGCGACGTTGTGCACAAAGACAGCAACGGCACTGTTCTGGCGAACGGCGACACGGTGACCTTGATCAAGGACCTGCCTGTGAAAGGTGCGGGCTTTACCGCGAAACGTGGCACGGCTGTGCGGAACATTTCGTTGGTGCCTGATAACGCGGGCCATATCGAAGGCCGTGTTGAAGGTCAGCGGATCGTGATCCTGACCCAATTCGTTAAAAAGAACTAAGGGATCGTGGGGGCAATGCCCCCATATCCAACCTTTGGGCGGGGGCCTCGCTCAGCGCTTTGTGGCGCGACGTCTGCGCACGATGAGAAGGATGATCGCTGTCAGGGCCAAGCCTGCGGTTAGTAGGGCGGCCAGCGGCAATGTCACGATGAGCATCCAGCCCGAGAGGCTCCACCCCGCCAGTGTCGGTCCCCAATCGTAACCGTCCACGATACACGGGAATGTCGCGTTTTCAGTGACGGTGCAGCCGTGTTTGTCAGCGAACCAGCCAACCCAAGTCAGCACGGCGATAGGGCTCAGGCACAGGGCGATCAAAGCGATCCATATGCCGTAGAGCCATCGCATTTAGGCGCGGCCTTTGTTGGCTGACCCAATCACCCCTTAAGGACTTTCAGCGCTTCGCCCAGATCAATCGCGCCGTCGTAGAGCGCGCGGCCAGAGATTGCGCCGTTCAGTGCTGCGCCACAGTTTTTTAGGTTCCGCAAATCGTCGAGCGAGGACACGCCGCCTGAGGCGATCACAGGGATCGACATGGCGTTGGCAAGCTCGGCTGTGGCTTCGACGTTCGGGCCTTGCATCGCGCCGTCACGGTTGATGTCGGTGTAGATGATCGCCGAAACGCCTGCATCCTCGAACGAACGAGCGAGGTCGATGACATTGACGTTGGTTTCTTCGGCCCAGCCTTTGGTCGCGACCTTGCCGTTGCGTGCGTCGATGCCGACGGCCACGTGACCGGGGAAGGCCTTGCAGGCTTCGCGCACCAGATCAGGGTTTTCAACGGCGACGGTGCCGAGGATCACGCGGGTCAGGCCCTTGTCCAACCAGCGTTCGATCGTTGCCATATCGCGGATACCACCACCGAGTTGGGCAGGGACCTTGCACTGTTTGAGGATTTCTTCGACGGGGGCAGCGTTCACGGGTTCACCCGCGAAAGCGCCGTTCAGGTCCACGAGGTGCAGCCATTCGCAGCCAGCGTTCACGAACTCCAGCGCTTGTGCAGCGGGGTTTTCGTTGAACACCGTGGCTTGATCCATTTCACCTTTGTAGAGGCGCACGGCATTGCCGTCTTTGAGGTCGATAGCAGGATAGAGGATCATAGCGGGCACCCGTTTGTCTGTTTGCCTGTCCTTAACCACGGAGAGGCCAGAATTGCAACGAACCCAACGTCAGACTTGATTGGAATCGGTCATGATGAGCAGGCTAATCGCAACGAGAACATGGGAGGAAGACATGAAGACACTAGCTCTGGCAGCATTTGCTGCATTGGGACTTGCGGGCGCAGCTCTCGCTGATCCGATTGAGGGGACTTGGCAAACTGAACCCGACGATGGGTCTTATGCGCTCGTCGATATTTCAGCATGCGGAGGTGCATTCTGCGGCGTGATTGCTCGGACCTTTAATTCTTCGGGCGAATATCAATCCGAGAATTTGGGTAAGACAATCGTTATCGATATGGTTCCGCAGGGTGAAGGCGAATATCGCGGACAAGTCTGGCGTCCGTCGAACGATAAAATCTACATCGGAAAAATCTCGATTAGTGGCGACCAGATGGCACTACGCGGATGTATCGCGGGCGGCCTTCTTTGTTCATCCCAAGATTGGACACGTCAGTAAAAACGAAAGGGCGCCGCGAGGCGCCCTTTTTTATGGCTTCCAGTTCAGGAAGTTCGCGATGATCCGTAGCCCTGTTGCCTGCGACTTTTCGGGGTGGAACTGGGTTCCGACCACGTTGTCACGGCCCACAATCGCGGTGATGTCTCCTGCGTAATCCACATGGGCGATCCGCTGGGCGGGGTTGCTGACTTTCATGTGGTAGGAGTGCACGAAATAGGCGTGGTCACCCGTTTTGATGCCGTCGAGCACGGGGTGCGGGTTGTCGATCACCAGATCGTTCCAGCCCATATGGGGCACCTTTAGCGTCTCATCCGCTGGGGTGATCTTAACAATCTCGCCGCCGATCCAGTCGAACCCTGCGGTTTCTTCGTATTCGTGGCCGAGTGTTGCGAGCATCTGCATGCCGACGCAGATGCCAAGGAACGGTTTGCCGTCCTTTTCCACCGCTTCGACAATCGCCTCGGCCAAGCCGCCCATATCGCTGAGCGCCTTGCGGCAAGCAGGGAACGCACCGTCACCCGGAAGGACGATGCGATCCGCTTTGGCCACAACATCGGGTTCGGAGGTGACAACTACCGTGCCACGCCCCGCTTCATGCGCCATCCGTTCAAAGGCCTTGTGAGCCGAGTGAAGGTTGCCGCTGTCGTAATCTACAAGCGCGATCAGGCTCATAGGGCGCCTTTAGTCGAAGGAAGGCTACCCGCCATGCGCGGATCAGACTCAACAGCCATACGCAGTGATTTTGCGACCGCCTTGAACGCAGATTCTGCGATGTGGTGGCTGTTTACACCGTGCACAAGGTCGATGTGCAGGGTGATGCCACCGTGCAGCGCAAGCGCCTGAAAGAATTCGCGGACGAGTTCGGTGTCAAAGGTGCCGATTTTCTGAGACGGGAAATCGCAATTCCAGGCAAGGAACGACCGACCCGACAGGTCGAGAGCGGCACGCACCTGCGTGTCATCCATCGCCAGCGCAAAGTGGCCGTAACGGTTGATGCCTTTTTTGTCGCCCAGTGCCTGAACCAGTGCCTGACCGATTGCGATGCCTGTGTCCTCGACGGTGTGGTGATCGTCGATGTGGTAGTCGCCTTTGGCGCGGATGGTCATGTCGATCAGCGAGTGACGCGACAACTGGTCGAGCATGTGGTCAAAGAACCCAACGCCCGTTTGATTGTCATAGGTGCCCGTCCCGTCGAGGTTCAGTTCGACTTCAATCGACGTTTCGGCAGTTTTTCTCGAGATCTTTGCGGTGCGCATGGGGCCTCCGTTCGCTTACGAGGGCCTTATACGGCGGGGCAGGGGGTAGGCCAAGCACTGAAAAACAAAAGGACGCCCGAAGGCGTCCTGTTTGATGGTCCATTTTGGAGCGGGCGAGGCGATTCGAACGCCCGACCCTAACCTTGGCAAGGTTATGCTCTACCCCTGAGCTACGCCCGCTTCCGTGTCAGTGGGCGTGAGATATGAAAAGGCGCGGGGGGCTGCAAGAGGAAAATGAAGGTCACCGCGAAATTTTTCCAACTTTTTCCGAAAACAGAACGGGCGCCCGAAGGCGCCCGTCGTTTTCTTATTCGAACTCGATCAACAGATCCTTGGCGTCGATCTGTCCGCCCGCTGTGACGTGAACCGCTTTGACCACGGCATCGCGGTCGGCGTGAATCCCTGTCTCCATCTTCATCGCTTCGATGGTGAGCAGGAGGTCGCCCGCTTTGACCTCTTTGCCAGCTTGGGCCGCGATGGTCGCGATAACACCCGGCATCGGTGCGCCAATGTGGTTCGGGTTGCCTGCCTCGGCTTTCGGGCGGCTCGCTTTGGTCGCGGTGACAGCACGGTTTGGTACGCGGATGGTGCGCGGCTGGCCGTTGATTTCAAAGAACACCTTCACCTCGGCGTTCTCATCCATGTCACCGACCGCTTGCAGGCGGATTTCTAGCGTTTTGCCCGGATCGATCTCGGCGCTGATCTCTTCGCCTGCGTCCATACCGTAGAAGAACGTGCGTGTCGGCAGCGTTCGAACAGGGCCGTAGGTGCGGTGGCGACCCATGTAATCAAGGAAGACCTTGGGGTACATCAGGTAACCGTTGAGATCCTCATCATCGATCTTTTTACCATCCAAGAGGGCCGTCAGCTCTGCCCGCTTTTCATCGAGGTCAATCGGAGCAAGGTGTTTGCCCGGACGGTCGGTGATCGGCGTGTCGCCCTTGAGCACTTTGGTCTGGATCGCAGTAGGCCATCCCCCCGGAGGTTGGCCGAGGCTGCCTTTCATCATGTCGACGACCGAGTCGGGGAAGACCACGTCGGTGGTCGGGTCCTGAACCTGATCTTTGGTCAGACCTTGGGACACCATCATGAGGGCCATGTCGCCAACGACTTTGGATGATGGGGTCACTTTGACGATGTCACCGAACATCATGTTCACGTCGGCATAGGCCTGCGCGACCTCGTGCCAACGGTCCTCTAGGCCGAGGCTGCGTGCCTGCGCCTTGAGGTTGGTGAACTGACCGCCCGGCATTTCGTGCAGGTAGACTTCGGAGGCTGGCGATTGGAGGCCAGATTCGAAAGCGGTGTATTGCGCGCGCACCTGTTCCCAATAGTTCGAAAGCTCGCGGATCGACGCGATGTCGAGGCCCGTGTCACGGTCAGAACCTTTGAGCGCCTCCACGATAGAGCCCAAGGTTGGCTGCGATGTGCCGCCAGAGAAGGCATCCATTGCTGCGTCAACAACGTCTACACCCGCTGCCGACGCCGCCAGAACGGTCGCGATCGATGCGCCCGAGGTGTCGTGGGTGTGGAAGTGGATCGGCAGACCGACCTCTTGTTTCAGTGCAGTGACCAGAGCGGTTGCAGCGGATGGTTTCAGCAAGCCCGCCATGTCCTTGAGGCCGAGAACATGTGCACCAGCGGCTTCGAGTTCTTTGGCCATACCGACGTAGTATTTCAGGTCATACTTCGAACGGTTCGGATCGAGCAGGTCACCTGTGTAGCAAATCGTGCCTTCACAGACCTTTTTCGCATCAATAACCGCGTCCATCGCAACGCGCATGTTTTCAACCCAGTTGAGGCTGTCGAACACGCGGAACACATCGACGCCAGAGGTGGCAGCCTGACGCACGAATTCCTGCACAACGTTGTCAGGGTAATTCGTGTAGCCGACGCCGTTAGATGCACGGAGCAGCATCTGGGTCATGATGTTCGGCATCGCTGCGCGGATATCGCGCAGGCGCTGCCATGGGCATTCCTGCAAGAAGCGATAGGCCACGTCGAACGTCGCACCACCCCAACATTCGACCGAGAAGAGGCCAGACATGTTTTGCGCGTAGGCAGGTGCTGCCTTGATCATGTCGATCGACCGCATACGGGTCGCCAGCAAGGACTGGTGGCCGTCACGCATAGTCGTGTCGGTGATCAACAGCTGCTTTTGCTGGTGCATCCAGTCGGCAATCGCCTCTGGACCGAATTGGTCGAGGATTTGGCGCGTGCCGCTCTGAATTTCGCCTTTGCCGGGCAGGACAGGGGGCTTTGGCGCTTTCAGTTCGGCATGTGGTTTCGCGCGACCAGCGGTTTCAGGGTGACCGTTCACGGTGATGTCCGCGATATAGGTCAGAATTTTGGTCGCACGGTCGCGGCGTTTGTTGAACTGGAACAGCTCTGGCGTCGTGTCGATGAACTTTGTCGTATACTCGTAGTTCAGGAACGTCGGGTGCTTTAGCAGGTTGATCACAAACTCGATGTTCGTGGACACGCCGCGGATACGGAATTCGCGGAGCGCGCGGTCCATCCGCGCAATCGCCATCTCAGGGGTCGGTGCACGTGCTGTGATTTTCGTCAGAAGCGAGTCGTAATAACGGGTGATCACCGCGCCAGAATAGGCGGTGCCGCCGTCCAGACGGATGCCCGGACCCGTTGCCGAGCGGTAAGTCTGGATACGACCGTAGTCAGGGATAAAGTTGTTCGACGGGTCTTCGGTCGTGACACGACACTGGAGCGCGTGGCCGTCGAGTTGCACGTCATATTGTGACGCGCAGCCCGTAGCGTCGACGATGGATTTCCCTTCGGCGATCAGGATTTGCGCGCGAACAATGTCGATACCTGTGACTTCTTCGGTGACGGTGTGTTCCACCTGAACGCGGGGGTTCACCTCGATGAAGTAGAATTCGCCCGAATCCATATCCATCAGGAATTCGACGGTGCCTGCGCATTCGTAGTTCACGTGTTCGCAGATTTTCTTGCCCAAGTTACAGAGGCGTTCACGCTGCGTGGCGGACAGATACGGGGCGGGGGCGCGTTCGACGACCTTTTGGTTGCGGCGCTGAACCGAACAGTCGCGTTCCCAGAGGTGATAAATGTTGCCCTTTTTGTCGCCGAGTATCTGCACCTCGACGTGGCGGGCACGCAGAATCATCTTTTCCAGATAGCCTTCGCCATTGCCAAAGGCGGCTTCGGCTTCACGGCGACCTTCGCGGACTTTTTCCTCGAGCTCTGCTTCGTTCATGATCGGGCGCATGCCGCGACCGCCGCCACCCCACGATGCCTTGAGCATCAGCGGGTAGCCTACTTCGGCGGCCTGCACACGGATGATATCCATGTTTTCGCCCAGAACTTCGGTTGCTGGAATGACGGGAACGCCTGCCTCCATCGCGACCTTACGCGCGCTCGCCTTATCGCCCAGTTCGCGCATGGTTTTCGCTTTGGGGCCGATAAAGGTGATGCCGTTGCGATCACAGGCATCAACGAAATCGGGGTTTTCCGACAAAAGGCCGTAGCCTGGGTGGATGGCGTCCGCGCCGGACATTTTGGCGACGCGGATCATCTCATCGATGGAAAGGTAGGCGGCAACTGGGCCTAGTCCCTCGCCAATGCGGTAGGCTTCGTCAGCCTTAAAACGGTGAAGGCCGAGTTTGTCTTCTTCGGCGTAGACCGCAACGGTCTTTTTCCCCATCTCGTTCGCGGCCCGCATAATGCGGATCGCGATTTCACCACGGTTGGCGATCAGAATCTTTTTGAACTCGGCCATAGTCGGGCACTCCTTTGCAGATGCAGCAAAGGTGTAGAAAGATTCTGCGGCTGCGTAAACAGCTTTTTTGACGATATGTTAGCGATAACATATCTTTTGTGTAAAATAATCGATTATTCTGATGCTGGGGCCTGACGGTTGTGGAGGGGTATTTCCTTCATCAGGAGGGAGAGCGCGAAGGCAATCACACCCAATGAGGCCGCAATCCAAAAGATCGGGTGGATGGCGTTCACAACGCTATCCGCGACTAAACCGCGTGCTTCCTCTGGCAGCCCGTGCAGCATTTGCGGGCCGATCTCACCGTTGAATTCGACCGTCGTGCCAAGGCCTGCCGCCATACGTGCCGCAAAGAGGGCGCCGAATGCAGCAACCGCGAGCGACCCGCCAACCTGACGGAACATCAGGCCAGCCGCAGTTGCGGTGCCCAAGGTTTCACGCGGTACAGCGTTTTGCACAGCGGTGGTCAGAACGGGGAACGTTGTCCCCATGCCGAGACCAAACGTGGCGAGCGACAGGCTGAACCGAAGCGTCGAGGTGTATTGGTCGATGGTCGACAGGGCGATCATTCCGAGCACGATAAAGACCGCGCCAATGATCGGCAGGATGCGATATTTCCCTGTTTTGCCCATCCAGCGGCCCGAGGTGGTGGAGCCGAGCAGGATGCCAAAGGTCATTGGGATCAGCATGAGGCCCGATACGGTCGGGGAGACGCCTTTTGCGATTTGCAGGTAGATCGGCAGGAAGGTGACAGAGCCGAACATCGCCGCGCCGATGATAAAGCTGATCGCAGAGGTCGTCGAAAATACGTTCAGTTTGAACAGTTTCAACGGCAGGATCGGCTCTGCTGCGCGGGATTCAATGTAGACAAACGCGATGGTGCTGATGAGCGAGAGGGCAATCAGGCCGATAAAGGTCGGGCTGTTCCATGCGATTGTGTTGCCACCCAGCGATGTTGCCAGCGTCAGCGATGCCAGCGCGACCGAGAGGGTTGCAGCCCCCCACCAGTCGATAGAGTGCTTGACCCGACGGCCGGTCGGTTTGAACGCCATTGCAAAGCCAGCGACCGCAGCGGCGCCGAACGGGATGTTGATGTAGAAAATCCAGTGCCAGGTGAAGGCTTCGACGAACCAGCCACCAATCAGCGGCCCGATGACCGACGACATGGAAAAGACGGCAGCGAAAATGCCCTGCACCTTTGCGCGGTCACGCGGTGGGATCACGTCACCGATAACAGAGAGGGCGAGGACGAAGAGACCGCCACCGCCAAGGCCCTGAAGCGCACGGGCGAGGATCAGGAAGGTCATCGAATTGGCGAGGCCACAGAGCGCGGAGCCGAAGAGGAACAGGCCGACCGAGACGAACACCGTATTTCGGCGTCCATAAAGGTCACCAATTTTGCCATAGAGCGGCGCAACAACGGTCGAGGCCAGCATATAGGCCGTTACGACCCAGCTGAGGTGCTCTAGCCCGCCGAGGTCGGCAACGATGGTCGGGAGGGCGGTGGAAACGATGGTTTGGTCAAGTGCGGCAAGCAACAAGAGCACCCCGATGGATGCAATAATAAGTCGTGTCGACCCCGTATGGGTCGGAGTAGGTGCAGCGGTCATTGGGGCTCCAGTTTTCTACGGGTGCGTTGCCCGTGATTTCCTCTTTATCTATCGGGAATGAAATTTATGTGTCAATAGCACATAATTGTCATTGGCAGGTAATTGACTTGTGCGAATATGTGAGTAGACACGAACGCCATGACGAAGATGCCAAAGAAATTTCACGACAACGTGCCCGAACTGCTGGCTAACGCTGGTTTCGGGCCTGACATGATTGATGCCCTGCTGGATCTCGACGGGACGATGTTCCTTTGGCATCGGGCGTCGTCCAAAGGTGAAGTGCCCGCGAAAATTCTGGCGGAGTTGGGCTCTAGCGTTGAGGTCGGTCAGTTCTACGCCATGACCGCGATTTTCCGTATCCAAGAAGGGGTGGGGCGCGACATTGCAGAGCCTGCAACGATTGGTCTCCTCGCTGAGGAAATGAATATCGATCCCTCGCGTGCGAGCCGCGTGGCCAGTGACCTGATTGCCAAAGGTCTGGTGCGCCGTGAGGCGGCCCAAGATGATGGGCGAAAGTCGATCTTGGTCCTGACGGATGAAGCCATCGCGCTGTTTCGGGCCTATAAAGAACTGAAATGGGCCAAGGTGATCGAGGTTTATCGGGATTGGAACGCTGAGGATATCGCGGCCTTTTCCCGTCTCCTTGGGCGATATGTCGGTGATATGCGCCGCGTTTTGCATGGGCAAGACTAACTAGAACATAATGCGAACAGGCGCTTTCCTCGCGTCCAGAGTTGCGCTATTTATCCTGCCATGAGCAGCTATTCCGATGATGACGCCTTTGAGGCGGCCGAAATGTCCTTGTCCCAGCGCGCTATGATGGCGTCGCGGCCTACGCCATATCTGGATGACCTCAATCCGGCACAGCGAGAGGCGGTTGAGGCGTTAGACGGTCCCGTTTTGATGCTGGCGGGTGCGGGAACGGGCAAGACCAAGGCGCTGACCACGCGGATCGTTCACCTGCTTGCCACGGGTAAGGCGCGTCCGAATGAAATCCTTTCGGTGACGTTCACCAACAAAGCTGCGCGCGAGATGAAAGAGCGTGTTGGCCGTCTGCTGGGCGAGGCGGTTGAGGGTATGCCGTGGATGGGCACCTTCCACTCTGTCTGCGTAAAACTTCTGCGCCGTCACGCCGAACTAATCGGGATGGATGACCGCAATGCCCTGATCGAAGGGCGCCCGTCGCTACACCTGAAATCGAATTTCACGATCCTCGATACTGACGATCAGATTCGCCTGCTCAAGCAATTGATCGAGGCGAATAACATTGATGCTAAACGCTGGCCGCCACGGATGCTGGCGGGGATCATTGATAGCTGGAAAAACCGCGCATGGACGCCCGATAAGGTTCCGACCCGCGAGGCCGCTGCCTTTGATGGCAAAGCGATTGACCTCTACGACCAGTATCAGCGCCGTTTGCTGGAATTGAATGCCGTCGATTTCGGTGACCTCTTGCTGCACATGGTCACGATATTCCAGACCCATCAGGACGTGCTGGATCAATACCAGCGCTGGTTCCGCTATGTGATGGTGGACGAATATCAGGATACTAACGTCGCGCAGTATCTCTGGCTGCGCCTCCTTGCTGGTGGGCATAAGAACATCTGCTGCGTAGGCGATGACGACCAGTCGATCTATGGCTGGCGCGGGGCTGAGGTCGGGAACATCCTCAAGTTCGAAAAGGATTTCCCCGGGGCCAAGGTCGTTCGACTGGAACAAAACTACCGCTCCACCCCACATATCCTTGCCGCTGCTTCAGGTGTGATTGCGGGCAACAAGGGGCGTTTGGGTAAAACGCTCTGGACGGACCGCGAAGAAGGTGAACGCGTTCGCCTAATCGGTCATTGGGACGGCGAAGAAGAGGCCCGTTGGATCGGCGAAGAGATTGAGGCGATGCAGCGCGGCACCCGTGGGATGGACCGACGGTCGCTCGACGATATGGCAATCCTGGTTCGGGCGTCGCATCAGATGCGCGCGTTTGAGGACCGTTTCCTGACCATCGGCCTGCCATATCGCGTCATCGGTGGCCCGCGTTTCTATGAGCGTTTGGAAATCCGTGATGCGATGGCCTATTTCCGTCTAGCTGTGTCACAAGACGACGACCTCGCGTTCGAGCGGATTGTGAACACGCCGAAACGGGGGCTGGGTGATAAGGCGATCCAGACGATTCAGCGTATGGCGCGTGATAATGGCGTGAACCTCGTCGAAGGGGCGCGGCTTTGTGTCGACACCGGCGCGATCAAAGGCAAAGGTGGCGCGGCGCTGGGCGAATTGGTTCAGGGGCTCGACCGTTGGTATCAGCAGCTGCGGGATGAGGCGGACACGCATATTGAAGTGGCCGAAATGATCCTCGACGAATCTGGCTACACCACGATGTGGATGAACGACAAAACGCCCGAGGCTCCGGGGCGGCTAGAAAACCTTAAGGAATTGGTCAAAGCGCTCGAGAATTTCGATAACCTGCAAGGGTTCCTCGAACATATCGCGCTGATCATGGACAATGATTCCGAGGATGCTGAGGAAAAGGTCAGCATCATGACCCTGCACGCGGCAAAGGGTTTGGAATTCCCAGCCGTGTTCCTGCCGGGGTGGGAGGACGGTTTGTTCCCGTCCCAACGCAGCATGGATGAAAGCGGGCTGAAGGGGTTGGAAGAAGAGCGCCGCCTTGCTTACGTCGGCATTACCCGTGCCGAAGAGGTTTGCACTATTTCCTTTGCCGCGAACCGTCGGGTCTATGGCCAGTGGCAGAGCCAGCTGCCCAGCCGTTTCATCGACGAATTGCCAGTTGATCACGTGGAAATTCTAACACCTCCGGGGCTATATGGTGGGGGCTATGGCGCCGCTGGCATGTCGTCGAGCGCGTCACCCGCCTATGCGATGAAATCCGCATCCACCATCGAAGAGCGCGTTGGCAAGGCCGATGTTTACAACTCCCCCGGTTGGAAACGGATGCAAGCACGGAGCCAGAGCCGTGGCATGGCCCAGCCGTCAGAGGTGCGTGGTTTAACCATCGATGCGACCGCTGTGTCGTCTTTCACCATCGGCGATCGCGTGTTCCACCAAAAATTCGGCTATGGCGAAGTGATGGAGATTGAGGGCGATAAGCTCGATATCGAATTCGATAAGGCGGGTTCGAAGAAGGTCGTGGCAAAGTTCATCGTCTCTGCGGCGCAGGCAAACGACGTTCCATTTTAGGGTTTCGCCTTTAACGTGCATCGCGTAGCTTGCTCGGAGACCCGAGTGAGTTATGGGGTATGAGTATGGCTTTGGCAGCCGAACGGGCAGACTACGCATTACAAAAGGCGATGGAACAGTTTTGGGCCGTCGGTATTGAGGCGACCCCTTATCCAGAGTTGGTCAAGGTCACAGGGCTGAGCCGCAAGGCGCTCTATCAGCAGTGGCCTGACAAAACGCGGTTGGTGCATGACGCCTTGGATCGCTACCGCAAATCCGTCCTCATTGATCAATGCGAGATTTTCAAAACACCTGGTCCTGCGGCGGTGACACGGTTTTGGGATGCGCTAGAGGCTGCTGTTGTCCCCGACTGGCAGGGGTGTTTCCTATTGCGGTCCGCGGCGGGTGAGTTGCGCCATGATGAAAAGGCGCGGCAGATGTATACGGAACACCTATCCACCATTCAGTGTGGGATCATGATGTCTTTGAAGGGGCACCATAAGGACCCAGCAGGCGCTGCGTGGCAGGCAGTTGGGGTGATGACCTTAGTTACGGCACTGGCAGGACAGGGAATGCCCTTGGCCATGCTCAAGCCCGTTTTTGCCGCAGGTCGTGCGGCAACCGCGTTTTAGTGTCCGCGGATAATCGGGATCAGGGTTAGCACCAATAGGACGGCCATGGTGATGTTAAACGCCCGAAGTCGGCCATGATTGTTCAGGAAACGGCGTGCCTGTTGGCCCAATGCGTTCCAGAAAAAGATCGACGGTAGGTTCGTGCACATGAACGTCAGAGCCACCAGCAGAACCTGCGCAAAGGAATGGTCCGCCGTGTAGGCGCTGATCGCGGTCAGGGCCATGAACCAGCCCTTGGGATTGACCCATTGAAACGCTGCGGCCTGCAAGAAGGTCAGTGGCTTGCCTTCGGCCTCGGGTGCGTCTGGCGATTTGGGCGCGGCATTCGCGATCTTCCATGACAGATACAGCAGATAGGCGACCGAGCCCCATTTCATCACGACAAGCATGATTGGGAAGGTGTCGAACACCTGCACCAGACCTGCGCCCAGAACAACGATCATGAACGAATGGCCGAGGCCAACGCCCAGAATATGCGGGATCGAGCGGCGAATGCCAAAGTTGGCCCCTGAGGCCATCAACATCATGTTGTTCGGCCCCGGAGTGATGGAGCTGACAAAGGCAAAGCCGATAAGGGCGACGATCAATTCGTAGGTCATGCCTTGTGCTGTGACAAATGTCTCAGGTTGCTGCAATCGAAATCGTGAGGGCTGAAAAAGCAAACGGCGGCACCCGGGAGGAGGAGGGGTGCCGCCGTGCTATTCGGCGAACGCTCAGGGAGGAGGAGAGAGCATTCGCTTGGCGAAGCGTCCGGTCAGGGAGGAGGAGAGACCATCTGCTTCTATGCGGAACCTTCAGGGAGGAGGAGAGAAGGTCCCGTATCTGAATTTGGTGCGGCGGGATCAGGGAGGAGGAGAGATCCCGCCGCTATTTCACGGACCTTCAGGGAGGAGGAGGAGGGTCCGTAAACTCTATTCTTTTGCGGCAGCCCCCAAGGGAGGAGGAGAAGGGGGCCGCCGCTTTAGTCACGATCCGCTCAGGGAGGAGGAGAGAGCAGATCGTTGTCGAAGGTCCCAGGGAGGAGGAGAGGGACCGTCGTATTCTATGTCTTAGGCGCCGTAGGCAGCTTCGATTGCGATGCTTTTGATCATCGAGCGGGAGATGCCCAGATCAGCAAGTTCGCGGCCAGAGAGCTGCGACAGTTCATTGATTGTCGCGCGGTATACTTTGTACTTGGCGTAGCGATCAGCGAGGTTTGCGAAGAAGCCGCCGAAAGCGGGGGTGTAACCTGTGCGGACGTCGTTTGCGTAAGCCATGTCATTCTCTTTTCATCGTGCCCCGCATCGGGCGGGTCTGTTTCATCTTTCGGCGTATCGTAGTTCGCCGTGGCATCTTGCTGCCGTTGGACCTAATTTGGCGCTAATGCTGCGGATGCACAATTGGGACTTTCGTCAATGCCGCCATGCAGCAAATGCATACGAAGTGCTGACCTATTTCACATAGGCGTTACATTGCAGGGGATTTGGCTTGTGATTTGCCTATTCCGTGACATGTTTTGCCGCTGAATTGGGCAGAGTTTGAACAGGAGGGTCTGGTGACCTTAGGGAAAGATACGGTTCTTGAGATATTGAACGGCATTGCGCTGCCCGCAGGTGGGACGCTTGTGTCCAAAGATCTTGTTCGGGCCTTGACGGTTGATGGCGGGCAGATTCGCTTTGTGCTTGAGGCGCCCACACCTGATGAAGCACGCGCGCTGGAACCTGTCCGTCTAGTGGCGGTCGAGGCCTTGCGCGCAGTTGAAGGTGTCACGGACGTGCAAGCGGTGATTACGGCGCACGGACCGTCGAAGCCCGCACAACCCGCGCCGAGCCTTAAGGTCGGTCGTCATCCGACGCCCCAAGCTGGCCCGCAGGGTGTGCCTGGTGTCAAACGGATCATCGCCATCGGTTCGGGAAAGGGCGGCGTTGGGAAATCCACCGTGTCGAGCAACCTCGCCGTAGCTTTGGCGAAGGCGGGTAAAAAGGTCGGTCTATTAGATGCCGATATATATGGTCCCAGTCAGCCACGGATGATGGGTATCACGGGGCGACCATCGTCGCCTGATGGTGAACATATAGAGCCGCTCCGCGCGCATGGCGTCACAGTCATGTCTATTGGCCTGCTCGTTGATCCTGATAAAGCGGTGATCTGGCGGGGTCCGATGCTGATGGGCGCGTTGCAACAGATGCTCGGTCAGGTGAACTGGGGTGAGCTGGACGTGCTGCTGATCGACCTGCCACCGGGGACAGGCGATATTCAACTGTCGCTCTGCCAAAAGACCCACATGACGGGCGCTATAGTCGTATCGACCCCGCAGGACGTGGCGCTGATCGACGCGCGTAAGGCGATTGATATGTTTAACACGCTCAAGACGCCGATCTTGGGTCTGATTGAGAACATGTCGACCTTCCATTGCCCGAATTGCGGGCATGAAGCGCATATCTTTGGTCATGGCGGGGTGGCTGCTGCGTCCCGAGAGCTGTCGGTTCCGTTCTTGGGGTCGCTTCCGATTGACCTTGATACCCGACTGGCTGGCGACGCGGGGACACCTGTGGCCGCTGGTGGGGGTGCGATGGCCGATGCCTATGCAAGTCTCGCCTCGAAGTTGATCGAGGGCGGTCTCATTTAGTTATACTTTTCGAACCTTTAGGTTCTCGGGGCCGTTCGGTTGTTCGCCGGACGGCCCTTTGTGTTGCAGATATGGAATCCTATGGAACTGATCTGGGTTCTCAATTTGAATCTGGCTTGCGGTTGCACTCAATCCGAATCACTGCGGCGTGATTTTGAGTGAATTTTAGGAACGTATGCGGAACATTTTCACACCAGATAACCCCGACTGGGAGTGGATGGAATTTTTTGTGAATCCCATGGAACTTGTGGGTCATGGTTTATGAAATCTATATGTTGTGTCATTTCTTGCGGATCGTGGCATAACCTGCGTCACCTCACGCTCACGTGACCCCTTGGTTATCATTGGTATTGCCTAGCTATCCCCATTAAGTTCCATGAGGTTCCAGAAAGTTGTTGCCAGACTCCGTTCCAATCGGCATATTCAACTCATCGGAAGCAGAGTGATAACAAATACCAAGGGCCGAACTTAAAAAGAGCCCAGAGGCGAAAATAGCAGGTTTCATACAGGCACACGCTTCTTCCGAATAATAGATCCGGCGCGCGAGCGAGCAGACATCCCCCCAGGTGGCGCGCGTTGCTGGACTTCCCGAAAGGGACGGTGGCGGCGGATCGAACAGTGGCAGCAGTTCGATCCGCCGTTCCCTTTTCGGGGTTGGTGAAATCGGGGGCAGGTAAGAGGGACCGCACAAGTGGTTCAGGCGTTTGAAGGTGAATACACCCAGCGGGTGGATAAAAAGGGACGCATGTCGATCCCCGCCGATTTTCGTCGTGTCCTGCTCTCTGGTGATCCCGAAGCCGAAGCCCGCGGTAACCCCCGTTTAAAAATCGTCTACGGTCAGCACCTGAAGAACTGCGTGCAAGCCTATACGATCAATGAATATCAGCGCGTCATTGATGATATCTACGCGATGCCGCGCGAACGCTCTGCTGATCAAAAACGTCTAGCGCACCTCTATGTGACGCAGTCGATCACGCTCGATGTCGATAAGGATGGTCGCGTGATCCTGCCAAAGTCGATCCGCGATAAGCTGTCGATCGAAGAGGGGGACGTTTATTTCCGCGGTCTCGTCGGTACGTTCGAGATGTGGAACAACGATATCTTCCAGTCCACGGTCAATGCAGATATCGATGATTGGCTGGACGGAATGGATGACGACTTTGATCCGTTGTCATTGTTGGGGGGCAGCTGATGTCCTCTCCGACCGATCCGCATATTCCCGTTCTCATCAGGCCGCTCATTCGGGCGGTCTCGCCTGTTTCAGGTGTCTGGCTTGATGGCACATTCGGCGCGGGCGGCTATACCCGTGCGCTGTTGGAGGCGGGTGCTGATAAGGTTATCGGAGTGGACAGAGATCCGCTGGCGTTTGAGATGGCAGAGCCGTGGATCGGGGATTTCGGCGACCGGATTGAATTCGTGCAAGGCACCTTTTCGAAGATGGATCAGTATGCGCAGAACCTTGATGGGGTTGTGCTCGATCTTGGTGTGTCGTCGATGCAGTTGGACCTTGCGGAGCGCGGCTTTTCTTTCATGAAAGAAGGCCCACTCGACATGCGGATGAGCCAGTCGGGCACCTCTGCAGCGGACCTTTGCAATGAGCTGGACGAAGAAGAACTCGCCGATATCATCTATCTTTATGGTGAAGAGCGGGCGAGCCGTCGTATCGCAAAGGCCATCGTTAAGGCGCGTCCGCTGACGACCACTCTGCAACTCGCGAAAATCGTGGAAAGCTGCCTGCCGCGGCCCAAACCGGGGCAGAGCCATCCCGCGACCCGCACGTTCCAAGCACTGCGCATTGCGGTGAATGATGAATACGGCCAGTTGGCCGAGGGCCTTATGGCTGCCGAACGGGCATTGAAACCGGGTGGTCTCTTGGCTGTTGTGACGTTCCATTCGGTCGAAGATCGGATGACAAAACGGTTCTTCCAATCGCGGTCGGGCAGGACCGCAAATGCGAACCGTTACGCGCCTGAACTGGCGCAAGACAAACCCGCGTTCGAAATGGTCGAGAAAAAGGCCATCGGACCGGATCAGCAAGAATTGACGGAAAACCCGAGGTCGCGATCGGCAAAGCTGCGTGTTGCACGCCGCACTGATGCACCATCGGGAGACATGGATCGCAAGGCGCTAGGTATGCCTATGCGAAAAGGGGAGCGGTAATGCGTAGCCTGTTGTATGTTTTGTCCGCGCTTGGGGTGATTGCATTGGCTTTTTGGGCCTATCAGGAAAACTACCGTACTCAAGATTCCATCAAACATGTTCGCCAGTTAAGCCGTGAAATTGTAGCGGCAAACTCTAGCCTGCGGATGCTGCGGGCAGAGTGGGCCTATCTGAACCGTCCTGACCGTCTGCGCGACCTCGTTGATCTGAACTTTGACCGTCTAGGGCTGTTGCCGCTGATGCCCGATGGCTTTGGTCGTGTGGATCAGGTGATCTATCCTTCGCTGCCTTTGTTGCCCGTGTCGGGCCGGATCGTAGAAGTGTCGAGCGATGGTGATGCGGAGGGCTCCCTATGATACGCACCCCGCTGCGCCCGCTGGCCCGTATCCTGAACGCCCGTCAAGCAGGGGAAAACCCTGACGCGATTGAGGCCGAGAATAAGCGCATTCGTCATGAAGCGATGCGCGACACAGATCGTGTGCGGGCCGAAAGCCGCCTGTACATTCTGGGCGGTTGTTTCTTTTTTGCTTTCACAGCGATCATCCTGAAAATGGGTGTGATTGCAACGACTTTACCCGAAGAACCTCAAGTATCGCGGGGCGGTGATCCGATCCTTTCAATGCGGTCTGATATCGTCGACCGCGAAGGCCGTGTTCTGGCAACGAACTTTGACACCTATGCCGTTTACGCGCACCCGCGCGACATGATCGACCCAGAGGTGGCTGCCTCTGAACTCGCGCGGATTTTCCCAGAGCTGGACGAGGAGCGCCTGCTCAAGGATTTCACGGGCAACCGTAGCTTTGTCTGGATCCGCCGCCAGATCAGCCCTGAACAGATGCAAGAAGTCTTTGACATCGGTGAACCGGGATTGCTGTTCGGGCCGCGCGAAATGCGCCTTTATCCTAACGGGCCAGTTGCAAGCCACATTCTAGGTGGATCGAACTTTGGCCGCGAAGGTGTTGATTCAGCTGAAATCGTGGGTATTGCAGGGGTTGAGCGCCAATTTGACGACTACCTGCGTGATCCTGCGAATGGCGGTGCTCCGCTTCAGTTGTCGATTGACCTGACTGTTCAGGCCGCGACCGAACGCGTTCTTGCGGGCGGTATGATGCTGATGAACGCCAAGGGGGCGGCCGCTGTTTTGATGGACGTGCACACGGGCGAGATCATCTCGATGGCGTCGCTGCCTGACTTTGACCCGAACAATCGTCCCACCGTTCTGACCCAAGGCGACCAGTCCGATAGCCCGCTGTTTAACCGTGCGGTGCAGGGCGTTTACGAATTGGGCTCGACGTTCAAGATTTTGGCTGTTGCGCAGGCGCTAGAGCTTGGCTTGGTCAACCCTGACACCATGATCCAAACGGCGCCTGCGATCCGCATCGGCGGCTTTGCGATCAACGACTTCCACAGCTATGGCCGCGAAAACAGCGTCACGGACGTGATTGCGAAATCGTCGAACATTGGCACCGCGCATATCGCGGAAATGATCGGCGGCGAACGCCAGCAAGAATTCCTGCGGTCTTTGGGCATTCTCGACGTATCTCCCGTTGAATTGAGCGAGGCCCGCGCAGGCCGTCCGCAATATCCCCGCGATTGGACGCCAATTAATACGATGACCATTTCCTATGGTCACGGCGTGGCGGCATCGCCGCTCCACCTCGCATCGGCCTATGCTACGCTTGCGAATGGTGGCCGTTTGGTGACGCCAACGTTGATCCATGATGCCTCTAACACGGTGGGCGAACGGGTGATCAGCGAAACAACTGCACGTCAGTCGGTAGACATGTTGCGTCAGGTAGTGACCCGCGGTACCGCGTCCTTTGGTGAAGTCGCAGGCTATGAGGTTGCTGGTAAAACAGGTACCGCCGACAAGGTGCGCCCGACGGGCGGCTACTACGAAGACAAAGTGATTGCGACCTTCGCGTCGGTCTTTCCCGCGTCGGACCCGAAATACGTCCTCATTGTGACTTTGGATGAACCGAATGACACCACAGGAACAGAGCCGCGCCGCACCGCAGGCTGGACTGCTGTGCCTGTCGCGGCAGAGATGATCCGCCGCGTTGCACCTTTGCTTGGGTTGCGACCAAATATTGAAACTCCCCTCATGACGGGTGTATCGCTCGCTTCAGAATAAAAGGGGCATTTCATATGGCAGGCGCTGCGCAAAAGACGGTCACATTGTCAGACCTAGGACTGACCGCACAGGGGGCCTGCGATGCGCGGGTCAACGCGATCACCATCGATAGTCGCGAAGTCATGCCGGGTGCCCTTTTTGGCGCAATGCCAGGAAGCAACGTGCATGGCGCGGCCTACATAGGCACAGCGCTGGAAAACGGTGCGGTTGCGATTTTGACGGACCGTGCAGGGGCTGAACTGGCCGCTGACGTTTTGGCCGATAGCAGCGCCTGTTTAATTATTTCCGAAGACCCACGTCAGACCTTGGCGCAAACAGCGGCGCTATTCTTTGGTGCGCAGCCAGAGGTCGCCGTTGCGGTGACGGGGACCAATGGGAAAACCTCTGTCTCGACCTTCTGCCGTCAGATCTGGGCGGAACTTGGTTTTGAGGCTGTGAACCTCGGCACTACGGGCGTTGAAGGGGCGTGGACCTATCCTCTTCGCCACACGACACCCGATCCGATCACATTGCAGCGGGTTTTAGCCTCGGCCGCGACCGAAGGCGTGACCCATGTCGCGATGGAGGCGTCCTCGCATGGTTTGGATCAGCGGCGTTTGGACGGTGTTATGTTGGCGGCGGCTGGGTTTACGAACTTTACCCAAGATCACCTCGACTATCACAAGACATTTGAGGCTTATTTCGACGCAAAGATGGGCCTCTTTGGCCGTGTGTTGCCACCCGAAGGCACGGCGGTGATCAACCTCGATGATCCCAAAGGGATCGACGTTTTGCGCATTGCCGAACAACGTGGCCATGAAGTGCTTGGCGTTGGGCGTTCTGATCTCGCACGTTTGCGGCTCTTGTCGCAGCGGTTCGATGCGACGGGGCAGGATTTGCGGTTTGACTGGCAGGGTGAAATTCACCTGACCCGTCTGAACCTCATCGGCGGATTTCAGGCAGAAAATGTGCTCCTTGCGGCTGGGCTGGTGATTGGCGCGGGCGCCGACCCGCAAGACGTCTTTGACACGCTGCCGCAACTGACGACGGTGCGGGGTCGCATGCAATTGGCCGCCACACGCGACAACGGCGCGGCGGTTTATGTGGATTACGCGCATACGCCCGATGCCGTCGAAACTGCGCTGCAAGCCATCCGCCCGCATGTAATGGGGCGCATTGTCGCGATTGTTGGCGCTGGTGGCGACCGTGACACCACGAAACGCCCGCTCATGGGCGCTGCTGCGGCTGAGAATGCCGATGTGGTGATTGTGACCGACGATAACCCGCGGTCCGAGGATCCTGCCTTGATCCGCGCTGCCGTGATTGAAGGTGCGCATCGTGTTCGGACCAAAGATGTTTACGAGGTCGGTGATCGTGCTGAAGCGATCTTACGCGCTGCTGACATGCTGCAACCGGGCGATGCGCTGCTTGTTGCGGGTAAGGGGCACGAGACGGGCCAGATCGTTGGCACCGACGTGCTGCATTTCGATGATGTAGAGGTCGCGTCCCAAGCGGTCCTCGCGCTTGATGGGAAAATCTGATGACAACGCCGCTTTGGACTTCGCGTGATGCTGTGGCCGCAACGGGCGGCACGGCGACTTGTGACTGGTCGGTCACCGGCGTGTCGATTGATACCCGAACCCTGCAAGAGGGCGACCTTTTTGTCGCGCTCAAAGCGGCGCGGGATGGACACGATTTTGTCGCTCAGGCGCTGGCGTCTGGGGCAGGGGCGGCACTGGTCACGCACCGTCCTGAAGGTGTCGCAGAAGATGCGCCGCTTCTGATTGTCGATGATGTTCTGACCGCGTTAGAGGATTTGGGCCGCGCCGCACGGGCACGGACGAAGGCTCGGGTTGTTGCTGTAACCGGCTCGGTTGGCAAAACCTCGACCAAGGAAATGCTGCGCGATGTCTTGGGCACCCAAGGCAAAACTCACGCAGCAGAAGCGTCTTACAACAACCATTGGGGCGTTCCACTGACCTTGGCACGGATGCCTGCGGACACAAAATACGCAGTGATCGAAATCGGGATGAACCACCCAGGTGAAATCGCGCCGCTCGCCAAAATGGCGCGTCCACATGTGGTCATGATCACAACCGTGGCAGCAGCGCACCTTGAAGCGTTTGAGAATATCGACGGGATCGCCCGCGAGAAGGCCGCGATTTGCGAGGGGCTAGAGCCCAAAGGCACCGCCGTTCTGAACGGTGATCTGTCTAATTCGCAAATCCTGATCGATGCCGCCCGTGCCAAAGGCGCGAAGGTCATCACCTTTGGTCAGTCCAAAGGATGTCACCACCGTATGCTCGACCTTCGGATTTGCGAAGGTGCAACGGTGGCGCAGGCCCGTGCATGGCGTACGCCTGTCTTGCTCAAGGTCGCGACCGAAGGTCGTCACTTTGCCATGAACGCCTTGGGTGTGGTGGCTGTGGTGCAGGCGCTCGGCGCGGATCGGACTAAGGCGATGCTCGACCTCGGGCAATGGTCGCCGCCTGCTGGCCGTGGCCTCTCAGAACAGATCGTCACCGATCCTGCCCGCGATGGTCATTACTTTGATCTGATTGACGATGCGTTCAACGCGAACCCCACATCGCTCTCTGCGAGCCTCGAAGTTCTGGCTGCACGTAAGCCCCGCAATGGCTTTGGCCGCTATGCCAAAGGTCGCCGTGTTGCGATCCTCGGGGATATGCTGGAGCTGGGTCCAGACGAGATCGCATTGCACGCTGGCATGGTGAATGATCGGTCGATTGCTGATATTCAGGTGGTCCACTGCGTTGGCAACCGCATGCGCCACATGTGGGAAGCGCTCCCCGAAGGGAAACGCGGCCACTGGGAAGAAACCGCCCAAGATCTCATCCCTGATATTAACCGTTTGGTAGACAGCGGTGACGTTGTTTTGGTTAAAGGGTCCAAAGGCAGCAAAGTCAGCCTAGTCGTTGACGCGCTCCGTAAATTGGGGCAACGCAGAGCCAAGTCCGAACAAGAGGCCTGATTTTTATGCTGTATTTGTTAACAAACCTGTCTGATGGCGGCGATTTCTTTAACCTTTTCCGCTACATCTCTTTCCGCGCTGGTGGGGCATTCCTCACTGCGCTGATCTTTGGTTTCATGTTCGGGAAACCCCTGATCAACGTTCTGCGTCGCAAGCAAGGCAAGGGGCAGCCAATCCGTTCTGACGGACCTGAGGGCCATTTCGTCAAAGCAGGCACGCCGACGATGGGCGGTCTGTTGATCGTTGGGGCCTTGGCGTTTTCGACAATCCTCTGGGCGCGGATGGATAACCCGTTCGTGCTGATGGTGCTGTTTGTCACTCTGTCCTACGCGATGATCGGTTTCGCCGACGACTACGCAAAGGTCAGCAAGCAAAGCACCGATGGCGTGTCGGGCAAGGTGCGACTTGTCCTCGGGTTCGTCGTCGCGGCACTGGCCGGCTTCTGGGCGTCCTATTTCCACCCCGAGGCGTTGTCCAACGAACTGGCCTTCCCGATCTTCAAAAACCTACTGGTCGATTTGGGCTTCCTCTTTGTGCCCTTCGCGATGCTCGTCATCGTGGGTGCTGCGAACGCTGTGAACTTTACCGATGGCTTGGATGGTCTGGCTGTGATGCCCGTGATGATCGCGGCGGCGACCTTTGGGATCATCGCCTATGCGGTCGGTCGCGTCGACTTTACCGAATACCTTGAGGTGCACTACGTCCCCGAAGCAGGTGAGATCACCATTTTCTGTGCAGCCCTCATCGGCGGCGGTCTAGGGTTCCTGTGGTATAATGCACCGCCCGCGGCTGTGTTCATGGGCGACACGGGTTCGCTCGCGCTGGGTGGTGCCTTGGGCGCGATTGCAGTTGCGACAAAGCACGAGATCGTTCTGTCGATCGTCGGCGGCCTCTTTGTGATGGAGACTCTGTCGGTCATCATTCAGGTCGCGTACTTCAAACGCACGGGCAAACGTGTGTTCCTGATGGCGCCGATCCACCACCACTACGAAAAGAAGGGCTGGTCAGAGCCGCAGATCGTGATCCGCTTCTGGATTATCTCGCTCATCCTTGCGATGATCGGTCTGGCGACGCTCAAAGTCCGCTAATTCCTATATCATACTGAGGTTCTCATGATCCCCGTTCTCGGTTTCGAAGATCAGACCGTTGCTGTCCTTGGCCTTGGTCGGTCGGGACGGGCTACGGCGGCTGCGCTCAATGCGGGCGGGGCACGTGCGGTAGCATGGGACGATAACCCTGCGGCCCGCGATGCAGCAGAGGCCGAAGGGATCGAATTGCGTGACATGACGCGGCAGGGGGCCTTTGATGGCGTGTCTTGTCTGGTCGTGTCGCCCGGTATTCCGCATCTCTATCCTGCGCCGAACCCTGTGATCGCAGCGGCTTGGGATGCGGGCGTAGCAGTCGATAATGACATCGGCCTCTTTTTCCGATCCTTTGCGACCTACGCATGGGACGACTTCGATCAACAGCCCAAGGTGATCGCGGTCACTGGGTCCAACGGGAAATCGACGACCTCTGCCTTGATCCACCACATCCTGAAAGAGGCAGGCCGCCCGACCCAATTGGCGGGTAACATCGGTCGTGGCGTTTTGGACATCGATCCCGCCCGCGATGGTGAGGTTGTGGTTCTGGAACTGTCGTCCTACCAAACCGATCTTGCCCGTGCGATGACGCCCGATGTGGGTGTGTTCACCAACTTGTCGCCAGACCATTTGGATCGGCATGCGGGACTGGGCGGCTATTTCGCGGCCAAGCGCCGCTTGTTCGCCGAAGGTGGCCCTGATCGCTGTGTAATTGGCGTGGACGAGGTTGAGGGGCGTTACCTTGCCAACCAACTGTCCGAGGGGCAGGCGGATGATCGCGTGATCCGTATTTCCTCGGCTCGGAAATTGGACGGCGAAGGCTGGACCGTTTTTGCGCGCAAAGGGTTCCTCGCTGAATGGCGCAAGGGGCGTCAGGTGGCGTCGATTGATATGCGCGGTATCCTTGGCCTTCCGGGGGCGCATAACCACCAGAACGCTTGTGCCGCCTATGCGGCTTGTCGGACCTTGGGCATTGGCCCGAAAACGATCGAAGAGGCGATGAAGACCTACCCCGGTCTGCCGCACCGCAGCCAGTTGATCGGCGAAAAAGACGGCGTGCGCTATGTGAATGACAGCAAGGCCACGAACGTCGATAGCGCGGCGAAGGCGCTGCAGGCGTTTCCGCGTATTCGCTGGATTTGTGGCGGTCTGCAGAAAGAAGGCGGCTTGGACGGTTTGTTGCCGCATCTCGGTGCAGTGGCGAAGGCCTATGTGATTGGCCGTGAAGCGGCGCAATTCGCGATGCAGCTCGGCGGGATTGATGCTGAGGTCTGCACCACGATGGAAGCGGCGGTTGCGCGTGCAAGTGCCGAGGCGGAATCTGGCGATACGGTCCTGCTGGCGCCAGCCTGTGCGAGTTTCGATCAATATGACAACTTCGAAAAGCGCGGCGACGATTTCGCGGCGCAAGTGCGGGCGATCATCGGGTGAAGGAAGGGGCGCTGCCCCTCTTGGCCTGACGGCCAATTCACCCCGGGATATTTCGGGCACAAAGGCAGGTTAGGCGCGATTTGCGATAGCCGTGCCTGCGGCATGGGCAGAGGCCCACGCCCAT
>NZ_JALRGW010000027.1:0-34139 GCF_023253315.1 Aestuarium sp. | reverse complement strand
CAAAGGTCAGAACCAAGGCTTCGTCGATCAGATCACCCTGCCCGTCCACGATCCGACGCAATCCGCGGCCATGCGGCAAATCACGACAAAGCCGCCGTCCAGCTTCAAACGCGAGAGCGCCCGAAATCCGGATGACAGCAACGCCTGCTTTGCCCGACGCCGTGGCCAGGGCATAGATCGTGTCCATAACCAAATCCTCCTTGTGGGGATTAGCTATTCATTGAATCGAAGAAGTCAGCGTTCGATTTGGTTTGTTTCAGCTTACCGATCAGGAATTCAATCGCATCGGTCGTGCCCATCGGGTTGAGGATACGACGCAGAACATAGGTTTTCTGTAGATCAACCTTATCCACGAGCAGATCTTCCTTACGGGTACCAGACTTGAGGATATCCATCGCTGGGAAGACGCGCTTATCAGCAACCTTGCGGTCCAGAACGATCTCAGAGTTACCCGTACCTTTGAATTCTTCAAAGATGACCTCGTCCATACGCGAACCTGTGTCGATCAGCGCAGTCGCGATGATGGTCAACGAACCACCCTCTTCGATGTTACGTGCCGCACCGAAGAACCGTTTCGGTCGTTGCAGCGCGTTTGCATCGACACCACCTGTCAGAACTTTGCCCGACGATGGAACGGTCGTGTTGAACGCACGGCCAAGACGCGTGATGGAGTCGAGCAGGATCACAACGTCACGTTTGTGTTCCACGAGGCGCTTTGCCTTCTCAATGACCATCTCGGATACGGCAACGTGACGGGATGCGGGTTCATCAAAGGTCGACGACACCACCTCGCCACGTACAGAGCGCTGCATGTCGGTAACTTCTTCTGGGCGTTCATCGATCAGCAGAACGATGAGATAGCACTCAGGGTGGTTCTTTTCGATGCTGTGCGCGATATTTTGCAGCAATACCGTCTTACCAGTACGCGGCGGAGCCACGATCAGCGAACGCTGACCTTTACCTATCGGCGCAACGAGGTCGATGATACGAGCCGAACGATCCTTAACGGTCGGATCTTCGATCTCCATTTTCAGGCGTTCATCGGGGTAAAGTGGCGTCAGGTTGTCGAATGCAACTTTGTGACGCGCCTTTTCAGGGTCTTCAAAGTTGATTTTCTCAACGCTGGTGAGCGCGAAATAGCGTTCGTTGTCGTTCGGTTCCTTAATCACGCCCTCAACGGTGTCACCAGTGCGCAGCGAAAACTGGCGGATCATGTCAGGAGAGACGTAAATATCGTCAGGACCAGGCAGGTAGTTTGCCTCTGGCGAACGCAAGAACCCGAAACCGTCTTGCAGAACTTCCAACACGCCATCGCCGCCGATGATCCAGCCCTCATCCGCGCGTTCACGCAGGATCGAGAACATCATATCGCCCTTACGCATGGTTGATGCGTTTTCGATTTCCAGCTCTTCAGCAACAGAAAGCAGGTCTTTGGGGCTTTTCGCCTTGAGATCGGCAAGGTTCAGGCGGTCTTGCGACATGACAAACCCTTTCGCGGCCATCCGGCCGGCATATTGGTAAATTTTACAGACAGAGTCCCCTTCGGACGAAAGGGCCCTTCTATTACGCGCAGGACTGCGTTGGAGTCAAATTTAGAATTTAAAGATGACCGAGAAGACGATGATCAACATCAGAACGGTCGGAACTTCGTTCATCAAACGATACTGACGCCCTGTCAGTGTGTTTTTCCCGTTCATGAAGTCCTTGCGACGATAGCCAAGCCAGTGATGGAACCATGTCATAGCAATGATCGATGCACCCTTTGTGTACGGCCAGATCATGTTCCAGCCGACGACACCGGGCGTGAAAACCAACATCAGACCAAAAATCCATGTGGCAATCATCGCGGGGTTCATGATTGCTCTTAGCAAAAGCCGTTCCTGATGCTGGAACAACTTGTCCATATCGCTATCCGCTTCGACGCCCTGCTTTTTCAGGCCTTCAACGTGATAGACATACAAACGTGGTAGATAGAACAGCCCAGCCATCCAAGACATGACCGAAACGATGTGCAGGCTCTTTGTCCAAAAATAGGACGCGCTTAGAGTGTCTTGAATCCAATCGATCATTCTTTGCCTCTCTTAGGTCTTCTTACTTAAATAAATAAAGAAAGAAGAAAGGATTTTGATTGTAGTACTGTGGATAACACAGCTATTCGCAATTTTCCCCAAGTTTATCCAGATACTCACAGGCATCCACAAGGTTGAAATCATCTGTGGATATAAAAATTAACTATGTTTAATAAGAGTTTAACGCATCATGCGCCAAATTGACTCTTGGAGCTGTCGGAGTCCTTTGTCGATTCTTGCTCTGCGTTTCACATGGCAAAGTTATCCTATCCCCATCTTGGTGAACTGTGCTGGAATCGGGAATGAATTACAGGCTATTTGCCCCCAGCGCCGTCAAGCCCTAAGAACTCCCCAAAGAACACCCAAACTCTCATCGGTTTATCCGCGGTTTTATCCACATGGCTGACCCTATCATCCTCGCATCCAGCTCTGAAATTCGGGCAACCTTGCTGCGCAACGCAGGGGTTCCTTTCACAACAGAAAAGCCCCGTGTCGACGAAGAGATGATCCGCGCCTCGTTAGAAGCAGAAGAAGCATCGCCTCGTGATATTGCAGATTTCCTTGCCGAAGCTAAAGCCCGAAAGGTGAGCCTAAAGGCCAACGGGGCATTGGTGATTGGCTGTGATCAGGTCTTGGATTTAGATGGCTCGGTGATGTCAAAACCTGTCGACTCGGCCGAATGCCTCGCCCAATTAACCGCCCTGCGCGGCAAAACGCACCGTCTGCTTTCTGCTGCAGTCATCTATAAAGATGGCGAACCCCTTTGGCGGCACGTCGGCGTGGTACGATTAACGATGCGAGAGTTTTCTGACGACTTTCTGCGCGATTACGTTGATCGCAATTGGGAGTCCGTCCGCTGGTCAGTCGGTGGATATAAGTTAGAAGAAGAAGGCGTGCGATTGATGTCGCGCATTGAAGGTGATTATTTCAACGTGCTCGGTCTCCCGATGATCGAGCTCCTAAACTATTTGACCGTCCGAGGAGCACTACCTGCATGAGCGACGTTAAGATCCCCCTAGCTGGTGTTATCGGCTGCCCTATTTCGCACTCGCGGTCTCCAATCTTGCATGGGTATTGGCTCAAAAAATACGGCATCGCGGGTCATTATGTTCCGATGCACGTCGAAGCTGCCGATTTCGAAGTTGCCGTCCGTAATATGCACAAGCTCGGATTTGTTGGCTGCAACGTGACGATCCCGCATAAGATCCGCGCGATCGAGATTGCTGATGTTGTGACTGATCGTGCGTCAATGATCGGCGCCGCTAACACGCTGACCTTCCGTGATGGTAAGATCTACGCCGACAATACAGATGGATACGGTTTCACAGCTTCCATCTGGCAAGGTGCCCCAGACTGGCAACCTGATGCGGGTCCTGCGCTTGTCTTTGGTGCCGGTGGAGCTGCTCGCGCTGTGATCACTGCGCTTTTGGACAGTGGCGTTCCTGAAATCCTACTCGCGAACCGCACGCGGACGAATGCCGAAGCGTTGAAAAACGATTTCGGGGCAAAGATTAAAGTCATCGAGTGGGTGCAGGTTGCTGCGACCCTTGGTTCTGCCTCTACCGTGGTGAATACGACGTCGCTGGGCATGAAGGGCGGCCCAGAGTTCAAAGTGAACCTTGATGGGCTGAAGCCAAAAACGATCGTCGCCGACATTGTTTACACTCCCCTGCGGACCACGCTTCTCGATGAGGCCGAAAAGGCTGGCTGTCATACCGTCGATGGCCTCGGAATGTTGCTTCATCAGGCGGTTCCAGGATTTGAACGCTGGTTCGGTCATCGTCCTGACGTGGACGACGAAACGCGGCGTGTGATTTTGGCATGACGTGGAAGCTTGGCCTGACCGGATCAATCGGGATGGGCAAATCCACGACGGCTGCCATGTTCCGCGATGAAGGCGTGCCCGTTTGGGACGCAGACGCCACGGTACATAAGCTCTACGCGAAAGGCGGTGCAGCTGTTCTGCCGATTGGACAAGAGTTCCCAGATGCCATCGTGGATGGGACTGTTGATCGCGATCAACTCAAGCAGATCATTGCGAAAGATGCGGGGGTATTGCCGAAACTTGAAGCCATTGTTCATCCGCTCGTTGCAGCGGACAGAGCAGAGTTTTTAGATACTAATAAGGCTGAACTCGTCGTTTTTGACATCCCGCTTTTGTTCGAAACGGGTGCTGATAGGTGGCTCGATTCCGTGTTGGTCGTGACCTGCCCGTCAGAGGTTCAGGCCAAACGCGTTTTGGATCGTGGAACGATGTCGTCTGAACAGTTTCAAATGATCCTATCGCGGCAAATGCCCGACGCCGAAAAACGCGCTCGCGCAGATCACGTCATTGAAACGCTGACGCTGGACGCGACCCGTGCTGCCGTGCGAAACCTGATTGCAGAGTTGAAAACAAGGCAGTCCCATGCGTGAGATCGTTCTCGATACAGAGACCACAGGATTTGAACCCCACAGTGGGGATCGCATTGTTGAAATCGGGTGTCTCGAACTGCTGAACCACATGCCTACAGGCAAAACGTTTCACGTTTATATCAACCCCGAACGGTCCATGCCAATGGACGCGTTCAAGATCCACGGCATCGGTCCTGACCTTCTTGAACCGCCGCAAGAGGCGCAACCGGGGCAGGTTAAGCTGCGGGACAAACCTTTGTTCGCCGAGATCGGCCAGAAATTCCTCGACTTCATTCAGGACTCAAAACTGGTCATCCACAACGCCAGCTTTGACATGAAATTCTTAAATGCAGAGCTGGGCTGGATGGGGTTGCCGTTGATCCCGAACGATCAGGCTTTGGACACGCTGGCGATTGCCCGCAAGAAATTCCCGGGGTCGCCTGCCTCGCTTGATGCGCTGTGTCGTCGATTTGGCATCGACAACTCTAACCGCACGCTCCACGGCGCGTTGCTCGACTCTGAAATTTTGGCGGATGTGTATCTCGAACTGATCGGGGGCCGTCAGCCTGACTTTGCTTTGGCAACGTCGTCGCAATCGTCGAGCAGAACAAATGTTGCGGAAGTGGACGATTGGCGACCAAAGCCGCGATCTACGCCCCTGCCCTCGCGGATCACTGAGGAAGAAGCTGCCGCCCACGCCGAATTTGTCGGTAAGATGGGCGACAGCGCGCTTTGGAAAAAGCTTAGTTAGGCTGTGCGGACGCTTCGGCCTGCTGAGCCTGAACGCGGCGAGCAATTTCACCACGGTAGATCGCAACGAAATCGATCGTGTCGAGGTTCACCGGTGGGAAACCACCGTCACGGGTGACGTCAGATACGATGCGGCGAATGAACGGGAAGGTCAGGCGTGGGCATTCGATCATCAGGTAGGGGTGCATCTGGTCTTCCGGCACGCCTTCGATATGGAACACACCAGAATATTCCAGCTCGAGAAGGAACAGCGGCTCTTTGTCCGCTTTGGTGTTCGACGAAACGGTGAGTTTCGTGATGACTTCGTACTGGTTGTCTGCACGTTTACGCGCATCAAGGCTAACCTTCACACCCATTTCTGGCTGTGGATCACCCTTTACGCCCTTCTGAGCGAGGATGTTTTCGAACGACATGTCACGCACGAATTGTGCGATGATGCGGTTCTTGATTTGCGGCTGCTGCGCCGCTTCGGGGGTCTGGGTCTCGGCCATCGGGCAACTCCACATTTAAAAGGTCGGGGATTGTCTATCAGGCCTTTACCAGACCCTCAATGCTCATGGGTTGGTTAATGACGTGTCCATCCCGATGGATGGGTCGGATGTTTGTCTGGATCAACAGGTTCAAAGTCGCCGTCAATCACATCGTCATACCGTTGCTGTTGGCGCGGCGGCTCACCGAATTGGAACTTCTGAACGTTTACCTTGGTTCGCAGATACTGAAAAACGCGGCTCCGCACCTGCGGAATGAGCAGTAAGAACCCAACGGTGTCTGTGAAAAATCCAGGTGTCAGAAGCAGCGCCCCCGCAAACAGGATCATTGCACCACTGGCTAAGGACTCTGACGGGTCACTGAGGCTGCTAAAGCTCTGTCGCAGTTTACCGAGCTCTTTTGCGCCCTCGCTCCGCACCAAATTCGCACCGATGACGGCGGTCGCCAGCACGATGAGAAGCGTCCAAGCAAGCCCGATTGCTCCGCCAACAGAGATGAAAAGCGCGATCTCGATCATCGGAACGGCAACAAAAGGTATCAAAAGCCACATTATAAGTCCTTTCTGACCCGTGGTGGACTTGACCGGGCCTCTGCCATACATAAGTCGGGTGGGTAGCGTTTTGAATGCCCACCCAATGAACAAGAGGTTTTTCTTATGAACGGAGTCCTAATTCAGCTGCTGGTCCTAGCTGGCGTTGCTGTTTTCCTGATCCTACGCTTGCGCAGCGTTCTTGGGACCCGTGAGGGATTTGAAAAACCTGCCGTCACGCGAAACGAGGCGCCTGATCGTCGTGCCAATTTCGAGGTGATTGAGGGCGGCCCAGACCGTGACATCGTTGATAACGTTCCCGAAGCTAGCCCAGCGGCTGATGCTTTGGCTGCGATGAAGCGTGTTGACCCAGACTTCACCGTATCCGAGTTCCTGCAGGGTGCACGCGGCGCGTATGAAATGATCCTCATGGCCTTTGAAAAAGGCGAAATTGCATCGATCCGCCCGTTTATTTCCGAGGACATTTATGACGCCTTCTCTGACGTGATCGCATCGCGTGAGGCCGAAGGTCTGACTGTCGAAGCCGCCTTTATCGGGATTTCCGAGATTGCGGTTCAGGACGTTGAATTTAGCGCTGATACCAAAGAAGCCGAAGTCGCAATCCGCTTTACGGGCGAATACACTTACACAGTTCGTGATAAGGCTGGTGACATCATCGAAGGTGGACCAAATAGCACCAAACGTCAGCGCGATGTCTGGACATTTGCACGCGCTATGGGCAGCAACGATCCGAACTGGGTCCTTGTGTCTACAGGTGAATAATGCGGCGGGTCGGGCACGCGATAGCGTTCTGTCTGACCCTATTTTCGGGGGCGGCGATGGCCGAAACGACCCATACGCTTCTTGATTTTTCGGACTTGAACGGTTGGGCAGAGGATGATCATTCCGCTGCCTTTACTGCGTTCAAAGAGACCTGCGATCTTATGAGCGATCCCGAATGGACGACGCTCTGTAATCTGTCCAACGACGTGTCCGATGCCCGCGGGTTTTTCGAGCTGTTCTTTAAGCCCGTTATGGTCACCGATGGTGAACCGATGCTGTTTACGGGGTATTTTGAGCCTGAACTGCGTGGCAGCCTTCAGCGAACGGCGACCTTTCGGTACCCGATTTACCGCCTACCCCGCGCCCTGCCCCCAACTGGTCCTTGGTTGACGCGCCAAGAGATCGAAGAGAACGGCGCTCTAGCGTCCCAAGGGCTTGAGATCGCGTGGCTTGCCGATCCCGTTGATCGGTTCTTTCTGCAGGTTCAGGGGTCAGGTCGTATTCGCCTCCAAGACGGTTCAGTGATCCGGGTTGGATATGCAGGGAACAACCGACGCCCCTATTCGTCAATCGGTCAGGAACTGATCCGCCGTGGCATCTATAGCGAACATCAGGTCAGCGCGACGGTCATTCGGAATTGGGTCCGCAATAACCCAGACGAAGGCCGCGCTCTCCTTTGGACCAACGAAAGCTACGTGTTTTTCCGCAACGTGACCGAGGTTCCCGCTGAAAAAGGACCTCTTGGCGCAATGAACAGGTCCATTTCGGCAATGCGTTCTATCGCTGTTGATCCAGCCTACACGACGCTTGGCGCACCTGTGTGGATCGAACGTCACGGCGCAAATCCGATGAACCGTTTGATGATCGCCCAAGACACAGGCTCTGCGATCAAGGGTGCACAGCGGGCCGATATTTTTATCGGCACGGGTGTTGAAGCTGGTCTGGAAGCGGGCGAAATAAAGGATACGGGTCGTATGATCATGCTTTTGCCGATCCAGATGGCCTATGCATTGGTCCCTGAGGTCATCTGATGGCCCGCCGTCGCCGTCAGCTAACGGCTGAGGAAAAAGCTCTTTGGGATCAGGTGGCTCGCACTACAACGCGTATAGCACCTGAGGCCCCGACAGTTGCGCCCGATGAACCTGTTAGGGCTCCGTCTCATCAGCCTGTTCCAGCACCCGCGCCGATCCCTCGGTTTCGGGTTGGGGCAAAGGTGGATCTAAAACCAAAACACAACATCGCCGCCCCGATTCACGAGGCCCTAGCCGCTGCGCCCGTTTCGATGGACCACAAAACCCACCGCAAGATGACCAAGGGCAAACTTTCCCCAGATGCGCGGATCGACTTGCATGGCATGACCCTAAACGAGGCGCATGGTGAGCTGACCCACTTCATCCTGTCATCGCATGAGAAAGGGCATCGATTGGTCTTGGTTATCACGGGGAAAGGCAAGGATCGTGACGAAGGCGGTCCGATCCCAACGCGCATGGGCGTTCTGAGGCATCAAGTACCACAGTGGCTCCGTCTGCCGCCGTTGGGGCGGTTGGTTCTGCAGACTACGCCTGCCCACCTCAAACACGGTGGGCATGGCGCGTATTACGTTTACCTGCGGCGTACGCGCTAGGGTTAGAGGACGTAGCGGCTCATATCGGTGGAGCGTGACAACTCACCGACGTTCGCTTCGACATAGGCCGCATCGATTTTCACGGATTCACCCGACCGATCTGGCGCGTTGAAGGACAGTTCTTCAAATACCCGCTCGATGATGGTGTAGAGACGCCGCGCACCGATGTTTTCGACCGATTTGTTGACCGTTGCTGCGATATTCGCGATCGCTGCAATCCCATCCTCGGTGAATTCGACGGTGACGTCCTCTGTGCCCATCAGAGCCGAATATTGCAGTGTCAGCGCATTGTCCGTTTCCGTCAAAATACGAACGAAGTCACCTTCGGTCAGGTCATTCAACTCGACGCGGATCGGCAAACGACCCTGCAACTCGGGCAACAGGTCCGACGGTTTCGCGACGTGGAACGCTCCCGACGCGATGAACAGGATGTGGTCGGTCTTAACGGGACCGTTCTTGGTCGACACCGTCGTGCCTTCGATCAGCGGAAGCAGGTCGCGCTGCACGCCTTCGCGGCTCACGTCAGCACCGCGCGCGTCTGCACGGGCACACACCTTGTCGATTTCGTCCAAGAACACGATGCCGCTTTGCTCAACAGCTTCAATCGCGGTTTTCTTAACCAGTTCGTCGTCGAGCAGTTTGTCCGCTTCTTCCGACACCAGAACATCATAGCTCTCAGCCACGGTGAGCTTTTTCTTCACTGATCGCTGGAACGCCTTACCGAACAGATCACCGAGGTTCATCATTCCGCCCATCTGAGGCTGACCAGGGATTTCAAAACCACCCATTGGGTTTGATGTGTCCTGAATTTCCAACTCAATAACGGTTTGATCCAACTCGCCCGAGCGGAGCTTGCGGCGGAACGCCTCGCGAGTGCCATCGCGAGCCTCGGTCCCTGCAATCGCGTCGATCACGCGCTCTTCGGCAGCGCGCTGCGCGTTTGCCCGAACGTCCTCGCGCATGAATTCACGGGTTTGCAGGATAGCTACATCAACCAGATCGCGGATGATCTGTTCCACATCGCGGCCTACATAACCGACTTCGGTGAATTTTGTGGCTTCGACCTTAATGAACGGCGCGCGGGCGAGTTTTGCCAGACGGCGGCTGATCTCCGTTTTGCCAACACCAGTCGGTCCAATCATCAGGATGTTCTTTGGGTAGACCTCATCGCGCAGATCATCGCCCAATTGTTTGCGGCGCCAACGGTTGCGAAGCGCAACGGCAACGGCGCGTTTGGCCTCATTCTGGCCGATAATAAAACGATCAAGCTCGGATACGATCTCGCGCGGGGTAAGGTCTGTCATGGTGTCCTCTTTTCAACACTTCCGATCTAGGCATCTGAGCGGCAAAAACCAACCCGCACTGTCGTGTTGGATTTGTATATATACGTGATAACCTGTGATCGGAGGACGAAAGATGACCGAGAACCTACCGAAGAAAAAGATCATGGTTCGGCGCGTCACGTCGCCTGTGCGTCCGCGTACGAACGAAGAGAACGCACGGCAGGTATCCAGTTGGGAAGATAGCCCCCTCGACCTTCCCGAACCCAAACAGGCCATTTCCCTGCGTGTCGATCGGGACGTGTTGGAGTTTTTTAAATCAGGGGGAAAAGGGTATCAGACCCGCATGAACGCTGTCCTGCGGGCCTATATGAAATCTCATAAACGCTGATTAGGCTTTGATTTTTTCGACAGTCAGTTTGCCGTTGGTATAAACGCAGATGTCAGCGGCAATCGCCATCGCATCCCGTGCAACGGTCTCTGCGTCTTTATCGGTGTCCATCATTGCTCGCGCTGCAGCGAGGGCAAAGTTCCCGCCAGAGCCAATTGCGGCCACGTCGTGTTCTGGTTCCAGAACGTCACCCGCACCAGTTATCACGAACAAATCTTTACCATCCGTGACGATGAGCATCGCCTCGAGTTTCTGGAGGTATTTATCCGTCCGCCAATCTTTGGCGAGGTCCACGCTGGCGCGCATCAATTGACCGGGTGTCGCCTCTAGTTTTTTCTCAAGCCGTTCCAGCAGAGTAAACGCATCCGCTGTTGATCCAGCAAAGCCACATACAACGTCCTGACCCCCGGGGGACAAACGGCGTACTTTGCGTGCGGTGCCTTTGATAACGGTTTGACCGAGGCTCACCTGACCGTCACCCGCGACGACAACCTCGCCGCCTTTGCGCACACCGATAATCGTCGTGCCGTGCCATCCGGGGAATTCGCTCTCTGCCATATCGGGCCTCCTGTCGTTTGTTCCTATATGGCGGGCAGGGCGCATCGGAACAAGAGCAACGCAAAAGGGCGCCGGTTAGGGCGCCCTTTCGAAAGGATAGTCGGTTGGATTAGATCGAGTCTTCGATCCAAGCCTGCAGTGCCGCTTTCGGCGCAGCGCCTGCTTTGTTGGCGACAACTTCGCCGCCTTTGAAAACGAACAGAGCCGGAATACCGCGCACACCCAGCTGAGCAGGGGAATTCGGGTTTTCGTCTACGTTCACTTTGACGATCTTAACTTTACCGTCCATTTCAGCAGACAGCTCTTCGAGAGCGGGGCCGATCATGCGGCACGGGCCACACCATTCAGCCCAGAAGTCTACGACGACGGGAATATCGGACTGACGCACTTCGGCGTCAAAAGTTGCATCGGTGACAGCTACGGTGGCCATTTGTCTCTCCTACAGGATGTCGGGGCAGAAGGTATGCAGACCCCAACAGATGGTCAAGGCGTAGCGGCGCGACGCAACGCCGCCATGACAATTTCAGATGGCAAATTCATCAGTTTTCCTGTCGCCGTCCATAGGATCGAGCAGTCTATCTGACGATCAGGATAGATCTGCGATAGTGCCGCGTGATAGGCCCCCATTTGGCGCAAGACACCTTCGGGGGTTTGCTCGGGCTGTTCGGGCACGATGCGATTTGTTTTGAAATCCACGCAGGTTACGCGATCTTTGGAAATGATCAGCCTGTCGATTGCACCATGAATTCGTCCGCCGAGCTCAGACAATTCAGCGGTGATTTCGACCTCAGCCAGTGTATCGGACGCAAAAACAGGAGCCAAATCAGGATTGCCCAACATCGCGATCACATCATTGAGAAGTTTATCGCGATCCTCGACTAAACCAATGTCCTCATCGCCTGACATAAGCGCCTGACCGATCCGAAGGCGTTCAGATTCGGGGTGGCTCGGCAGATGTTCGAGCAGCATGTGAACCATGCGACCGCGGGCAAGCGCCACTTCTTTATCCCCGTCTATGATTTCCCCTGCGAGCGCTTTTGCGCCGCCCAAATCAGAGGGAGAAATCGTTGAGGCGCGTTGTGGGGGTGCGTCGACGACTGGCAAATCAGGAATAGTGATGGTTGCTTTAGGTTCCTCGGGTTTAGAATTAAGTTCTAAACCACTCCAATCGTGCACAGAATAACGGAGAATATCCATTCCACCGAATCGCACCGTCTCAGCGCCCATATGCTCCATCGCTGAACCAACGATGTCATACCATGCCTCTGTGTTGTCTTTGACATCACCAGCGCCACAAAGAATGAGCCATTTCTCGGCCCGCGTTAGCGCCACATAGAGCAGCCGTCGACGTTCACGGATTTCGGCAGCTTTTGCATCGTCGATAAGTGGCGCGATGGCCTCTGGCGTTTCTTCGCTCAGCGGTCGCCAAATGGGTCCGACCTCAGACTTCAGAATACTACCACGCGCTTTGACGTCCCGCGTCTGGGTTTCTGGCAAAATTACAATCGGCGCTTCGAGGCCTTTGGACCCGTGAACGGTCATCACGCGGATTTCGTCGCTGTCGCCGTCCATCTGCCGCTTTACGGTGACGTTTTCGGCCTCCATCCAGTGCAGGAAACCCGTGAGGCTCGGCACCGTGCCTTGTTCGTAAGAAAGCGCCTGAGACAACAGTGCGTCGATGGCATCTTCAGCCTCGGCCCCCAATTGCCGAACGAGCGCTTTGCGACCGCCATGACGTGTTAGAATGCGTTCGATCAGATCATAGGGCCGCAAAAAGTCAGCGCTGTTCCGCAGATCATGCAGAACGGCGAGCGTTTTTCCGTGCTGTTCGGTTTGGTCGCGCAACGCCTCCCAAAGATACCCTTTACGACCATAGGCGAGGGTAAAGAGGTCCTGCTCTGACCAGCCAAAAAGCGGCGATTTCAGTGCCGCCGCAAGCGACAGGTCATCCTCTGCCAAAGCGACAAAGCGCAGGAGCGCGAGGATATCTTTGACCGCCAACTGATCATTCAGGATCAATCGGTCAGCGCCCGCGATCGGCAGGCTCAAATCCTTACACGCGCGGATGATCTCGTTGAACAAAGTTTTACGCCGCTGGACGAGGATCAGAATGTCACCAGGCCGCACAGGGCGCCGATGATAGGTGCCTGTTTTGCCGTTTTCCGCCGGAATAGTCTCTGTTTCCAGCATCACCTTAATGTTCTGTGCGATGCGTTGAGACAGCTGAACATCGGCCTCTTCATCACTGACGAGGTCATGCGGATCGTGCCAATCGTTCTTTTCTGGCTTCTCGGTTTTCTCCACAAACGGCCAGAGATCGACGCGCCCCGGCATCTCGGACTTAAAGGCGCTGTGGATCACCTCATCGCTGAGACCTTCGGCCAAATCGCCAGTGAACGCGTGGTCCACGAACGACAGGATCGCGTGAGAGGATCGGAACGAAAACTGAAGCTCTGTCGTGATCAGCGGCGTTTCTGTGTTTTCCAGAGCCGCATCGAAATACAGGCGCATGTCGTCGAATTTCTCGGGGTCCGCACCTTGGAACGAATAGATAGACTGCTTTTTATCACCAACCACGAAAATGGTGCGTTGTTGATCGGCACGCGCGCCTTCGCCGGCGGCAAATTCACCCGCTAGTGCCTTAACCACATCCCATTGCGCTGGGCTGGTGTCTTGGGCCTCGTCCACCAGAATGTGGTCAATCCCGCCGTCCAGTTTGAACAGCACCCATTCCGCCACTTCCGACCGTTTCAAAAGGTCACGCGTTTTTAGGATAAGATCGTCGAAATCGAGTAAGCCACGCTGAACCTTGCGGTTCTCATAGGCAGGGATGAATACTCTCGCAAAATCGTAGAGAAGCACGGTGCGGTCGAGCGCAGCACAGGCCTTGAGGTGTTGGAAGGCAGCGGCCGTTCGATCCATCCATGCATGAAGATCGTCGATCACGGGGGCGAAAGCGTCGACCGCTTTTGTGTGATTTGACTGGGGGTAGTTGACCGACTTTGATGTGTTCTTACCCGCGTATAGGAATTCGGAGAACAGGGTCGAAAGAAGGGTGAAATCGGGATTTTTGTAGTCGAGCGACTTCAGCGTCGCTGCGAATTTCTTGTAGGTATCGGTCGTTGAAGCCGCGCATTGAACGATCTCTTCCGCAAGCGCATCTTCGCCTCCGATCAGAGCGATTGAGATCGCGTCAGATGGCTGTGCGCCTGCGGGCAAGCCAAACCCAACCGCCAGATCATCTCGGGTCACATCACGTTGAAAGTCGTCCTTGAACCGCAGCACATCCTTGGCCAGTGCCATCAGCTGATCGTCGGATACGTGCTTGGCCACGGCGTCGATAACATGGGCGTCAGGGCCTTCTGCAATTTGGTCGAGGACTTCGGCGCGCAGTAGCTCTGCCGCGCGATCTTCCATCTCTGCAAACTGCGGAGAGACGGAAGCCTCTAGCGGGAAGCGGCGCAGGATCGACGAACAGAACGAGTGAATTGTCTGGATACGGAGCCCACCCGGAACCTCGATCGCGGTCGCAAACAGACGACGTGCGTCAGCGAGCTCTTCGGTTGTCAGGCCACCTTCGACACCCATATCGAGTAAGTCCTGCCGCAGCTTGTCGTCGGGCATCATGGCCCATTCGCCGAGGCGCTTGAACAGACGGTTCTGCATCTCAGCCGCGGCGGCCTTGGTGTAGGTCAGACACAGAATATGCGAGGGATCGACCTTATCGAGGAGCAGCCGCGCCACGCGGTCCGTCAGAACCCGTGTTTTGCCCGACCCAGCGTTTGCCGAAACCCAAGTCGATGCCCGTGGATTGGCGGCGGCAATTTGGCGAAGTGTTGCGTCGTCCTTCATTTCAGAACCTCCGCTTTGGGGGCTTGGCTCAGGTTCCACTCACCATATCGCGCGAGGTGATCGTAATCGCTGCCATAGGCCGAGGTTTCGGCGGCCATCATCGCCGTGTATCCCCGCGCAGGATCGGTCCAGGCTTTGATCAGGAGTTGGAATTTCGTCCATTCATCATCGACAGACAAATCTTCGATCGCATCTTTGCGCTTCTTCGGGGAGGCATCCGTCAGAATGGGCGCACGCACCGATTTTGCGCCCGCTTTGATTGGGATGAATTCCGCATCCAAGGCCTCTTTGCGGCCAATGTCATTGAACGCGCCCAGCGCAACCATGGCCGCCTCAAGAATAAGCTGTTTGTCAAAGTAGAGCTGCTGTTTCTCACTCGGCGGGGTGCCCGTTTTGTAATCGTAAAGGATGACCCGACCGTCGTCGGTCTTATCAATACGGTCGGCCTTGCCTTTGAGTTTGAAATCGAGGTCGGGCAGTGTGATTTCCCCCCACGCCTCGAGCTTCGCTGGCGCACCGCGTTTTCGACGGTCAACTTCGGTCGAGAGGAACCAATCCGCAGCGCTGTCCATCCGCGCATACCAAAGTCGCCGTGTCGCAGGCCAAGGACATTGCGCCTCTAGTTCGTCTTTGGTGAGTTGCATCAAACGATCACGCGCCGCAGGAGTGGCGGGATCATGGTCCTCGCTGATGAACTTCTGCAGGACGTCGTGGATGATGTTACCGCGCAACGGGGCATCCGCCGTGGGAACCAGAGGGTTCAGCGCATAAAGCCCAAGCACCTTTTTCGCGTAGATTGCATAGGGATCGCGGATCAGCGTTTGGATTTGTGTGACAGATAGCTCTTTGGGCCGAGCCTCGACATGTGGGCAGGGCGATGGGCGGGGCGCAGGAGTGCCGCGTGGTTTGTCGGCCGCGCTGATGGCTTCGGCGGTTTTGATCCACTTCGACCCGCGCTCTCGCATCGCCTTTAGCGCCTCGGGTCCAGACTGATCCGCAAGACCGTCGAGCAGGTTGGTCAATCGGTTCACCCAGCGGGATGGCACGGTCTGGGCTTCCTCGGATCGCGCTGCACGGGTGATCCAGACTTCCTTGGCTGCGATGGCTTGCTGATAGTCATGCGCGGACAGACCAATGCGGCGTTCGGGCAGCAATAGACCCGATTTCAGCCGCATATCCCTGTTCAACCAAGGATCAGGCGTCGGTGTTTCAGGCCACGTGCCATCGTTCATTCCGCCCAAAATCACCAAGTCGGCGCTTTGAACGCGGGCTTCAAGGGTCCCCCAAAACAGGATGTTCGGATGGCTGATGTCGGGGTTGCGGACTTCGGCGCCTGACAAAATCGACCCTACGATCCCGCTATAATCGCGCGCCGACAATGCGCCGCCGTGTTCGGCGTGCAGCGTAAGATCAGCCATCACCGCCTTAGCCTTACGACCGGCAGCCTCGTCCCAGAGCCCACTTTCGCCAGCGAGCGGGCCAGCGGCAAAGGCTTCGGTCAGCACGAGATGCTGCGCTACGTGGTCGGGTAGCGGCAGATCATCGTCAGGCTTTGGCCCGCTATGGATTTGATCGAGCAACCCCGCGATCCATTCGGCCCAGTCTTTCTGAGCGTCCTTTTCTGCCCACCCGCGCAGGTCGGCACCGGTTGGATAGGCTGGACCTTTCTTGCGAATTGAGAGCTCTAGTTCGTTGGTTAGACGGACATGGTCGCCACGGTTCCCGCCCGATGACACTAGCGGATGTTTCAACAGCGCGAGGAGGCTTTCGCCCGTGATTTGATCGACACGCAAACCAGCGACCTGACGCAGCAACCGCCCTGGCGCAGAAAGGTGCAAAGGTTGACCCGCAGAGTCATCTGGAACCACGTTCCAGCGATCCAATGCCGCCGCCACCTGACGGGTGAGCATTCGGTCGGGAGTGATCAGCGCGGCCGTTATCCCTTCGTCCATTGCAGCGCGGAGCCGTAACGCAATCGTTTCGGCCTCTGATCTTGGAGAGGGCGCCTCGACCAAGGTCACGTTCTCCATCGCGCTGGGTAGGTCGCCCAACTCTTTGCCGTCAGTCAGCCATTGATCGGTCACAGGGGCAGGGCGCAGCGATAGCGAAATCACCCGATTACGCGCTGCGCTAAACACTTCGGTCGTGTCCCAAGGCCGTATGTCCGAAATCGAAAGGTCTAGCCGCTCCATCAGCAGTTTAAAGCGGTATTGGGGATGGTCCTCAAACCGTCGTCGGTCGGTCATGGCGTCCCAAATTGGGGGGGGCATGTCATAATCCACACCGGGTAGGATAACCGCGCCTTGGGGCAGGCGTGATACGGCCTCCATCAACATCGCAGTTGCGCCACGCGAGCCTGTCGAACCCGCGATGATGATTGGGTGCGTTGGAGGGTTGTCAGACCAGCGTGCAATGAGGCGTTCGATCACCATCCGTTGGCGGGCTTCGACGTCGGGTGGTTCTTGGGCGAAATCGAAGTACTTAAGAACGATGCCGATGAACTCTTGGGTACGCGCCCAATGGCCCGACCTATCAGTCACGTCGAGGTCTAGCACTGTCTGCGGATCAACGCCTTCGCCATGCATTTCGTCCATCAGTTTGGCGAGGCTATCAGAGAGCGCATAAAGCGCCGAACGCGGCGCCAAATCGGGCTGACTGTCCAACAAAGCGCCGACCAACGGTGCCAATTCCAACCGACGACGCAGGCTCGCAACGGGTGGCGGCACGTCAATTGCGACGGGATCACGGGCGAGATCAGTGACCAAACGCAGTCGTGGCAACAATCCCGCAGGACCATTGTCGAAAACCTCGCGCATTCGGCGCTGCATGCGACGTGTGTTCAGGAAAATCTCAACCTTGGCGACCTCTTCGGGCGGCATCCCACGCAGCCGCTCCGTTACGCCTTTGGTCAGGGAGTCCGCGAAATCCACCCCAGGGGGCAGGCCAAAAATGCGAGGCTTATCGGTTGGCTCAAACATCATCACTTAACATCCCTTCGGCCACCGCGATGCTTTCGGGGCGGCCAACGTCACACCATTTACCATTATATTCGACACTATAGAGCGTGCCTCGGGCAAGCATTCGGTTCCAGAGTTCCCACATCGAAAACTTTTGTTCCTTGACCTCCGACAGATCAGTTGTCCGAATGATCTGGCAGCCCGTATAGATCGCGCCAGCGCCACGGCGAATTCGCCCTGCCTCATCAGTCAAGAAATCACCCTGACCCGAGTGGCCCAGCGCATTGTCTTTGCTGACGAGCAAAAGCAAACCGTCCATGTCATCGCGCCAATGTTGGCGCAGCGTGTCAAAGGGGTTGTCGCCGCGCCAAACCGCATCGGTGTTCATCGTGAAAACTGGCCCATCACCGAGCAACGGCAAGGCATGTTTCAAACCGCCGCCAGTCTCACGCAGAAGGTCAGTTTCGTCCGAGATGTGAACGTCGGCTGGGACGGCATCGCGGATTTGTTCGGCCTTATAATGCACGTTCACTACGCGGGTGAGCCTCTCCGCCAGATCGAGCGCATGAAACAAGAGCGGCTTGCCCGCAACATTCACCATCGGCTTGGGCCTGTCGTTGGTCAGCGGCGCCATTCGGGTGCCAAGGCCAGCAGCAAAGAACAAAGCGGATTTGGGTGTCATATGGTAAGGTCCGGAAGGATCAAATCGGAAAGGTCGCGTAAGTCTGGATGAGCCAGATCGCGTCTTAGGTGGTCGATCACGCGCGGGATCAGCGGCTGATACTTCAGCTTTTTGTCACGCCGCACCAGTCGAGCGAAAATACCGAGGATGCGGAGGTTTCGCTGCACAGCGATCGTTGAAAACGCTGCCATATCGACGTCTTTGGTCAGTGCTTCAACCGTGCGATCAGATACGTCCCGCCTCGCATCGCGCAGTAGCGACACGAGATCATATAAAGGGTGCGCCAAAAATGCGTCCTGAAAATCAAGGAGGCCGACGCGATCTGTGCCTTGATTATCGGGACGCCAAATCAGGTTCTCGGCGTGAAAATCCCGTAGCGACAGGGTGTAGGGGTGCGGGACCAAACGCTCTAACGCGGCCTTCATTGCAACGGCGATTTTCAATCCATCAGCGCTGGGCGCGAACCATTCGGAATAAAGCCCAACCATGTCAGCGCCGACTTCGGGCGTCATCGTTTTCAGACCGGCTGGGGCAGGGGACGCGCCGATTTTTTGGATACAGTCCGCAGCGGCTTGATACAGGGTCAGCTCATCGGCATCACCCGCCGCAATCCAATCGGCAAAGTGACGAGGGCCGAGATCGTCAATGATCGCGAGGCCTGCCATTTCATCGCATTTCAGGATCTCTGGCGGACATAGCCCAATGCCTGCGAGGTGGGTTGCGATGCGCAGAAACGGCGCGAGGTCTTCACCAGTTCTGGGCGGCGCGATCATCAGGATCACGCTGTCACCATCGGGACTGGTGAGTCGTCGATAACTACGTGCAGAGGCATCGCCCGCGACAGGCGTTTGGTGCCAGTTTTGCCAACGAGTCCCGTCGAGAAATGCAGAAACCTCAGACATCGATTGCGCCCAAACGTGTTTGCCAATCAGCAGGGCCAACAAACGTGACATGGTGCGGATCGGCGGCCACAAACCGCAACGTTAGAGCCGATTTTGGCGCAAGATCGGCCAACCGATCCGGCCATTCGATCAGACAAATCGCGGTTTCGAATGCTTCGTCTAGACCAAGCTCGATCGCCTCATCGGGGTGGCTAAGTCGATAGAGGTCACAGTGCCAGATATCGACGTCGTCCTCGTAGGTTTGAACCAATGTAAAGGTTGGCGACGGTACGTCCTCTTCGTAGCCAAGGCGGGCGCGGATAAGGGCACGTGAAAAAGCGGTTTTGCCAGCGCCGATGTCCCCTTCGAGGAGTAATACATCGCCAGCTCGCAAAATCGGTGCGATCCGCTGTGCGAGCGCATCGGTGTCCTCTTCGGACGGTAGCAAAACAGGGCCTTTGGTAAATGTCATACCCCCAAACTAAGGGTTGGTGGTGCACTCGCAAGAGGCAATCAACCCTGTGCCGCCCAAAGTGCGATGACGGCTTCGCGCCCAGACTTGCTATCGCCCGTGTGACGGAACCGAACGAGCGTCGCACCGTTGGGCATAGGGCGGGTGCTGCATTCCAGCAATCGACCATCATTGTGGCGAATGGTATCGCTCCAGACCTGAGAAGATTGGCTAGGGCCACCATCTTCGCGCAGCCTCGTCCAGATCGGTGTTGGGGCAGTGGCATCCTGCCAAATGCGCGATTCATCAAGTAGCGTAGACCCAACAAAGGGCGCAGTTTTTGTGTAGTGCCAAAGCTGATGATAGCTTTGGTTCGACATGACCAAAGTTCCAGCCGCCGAAAAGACCGCGATTGCGTCGTCGAGGCTATCCATGACGGCCTGGCCTGTTTCGATCTGCGCCTCAAATCGCCGAGTGAGAGAGATTTCAGAGGTTACGTCTTCAACGAGAAATGCCAATGCACCGTCAGGATGGGGTCGTCCGACAATTCTGTACACTTGGCCGTTGGGCAGTTCCCAATTCACCGAATACAGGCCTGCTTTGGCTTCCTTCTCGAGCGAGACAATCTGATCGCGCCATGATCGCTTATCTGCTGCAACATGGATGTTCTTTTGGTCCCGAAGCTTGTCAAAAAAGGTGTGCAGTTTGGGCCGAACAGCTAGGAAATCGGCAGGGATTTCGGTCAGATCGTGAAGGGCGGGGTTAAACACGATCAATTCGCGGTCGCTGTTGAAAATGGCCAAACCCACGGACAATTGGGCAAAGGTTTTGACCAAGGTTTGCACGTAGCTTCGCTGGGTTTCTTCGGCTTTCGCCACCCTAGTAACATCGACGGCAAAGTGGATCGTTTCGGCGTTGCGATGTGCCTTGGTGACTTCAAACCATTTTGGCGGCCGACCAGTGCCCAGATCAATGCTGTGACGTGTTGGGATAAGGTCGTCTTGGGCGTCGAGGTTAGAAAACAACTTCGCAGGTGGCCATGGTGGGATATCTGTTTCTGCACAGCCGGCCACCTGCGCGGCGAGGTCGAGGTAGTTGCGGTTGGCCCAAGTGATTGTCCCAGTGTCATCCTGTTTCCAGATCAATTGGGGCGCGCTTTCTGCCATTCCCCGCAGGGTATGAAGCTCGTCCTCAATCGAAGTGAGTGTCGCGATATCGACGGCAGTTCGGCGTCGATATCCTTCTTGATATGTGACGCGGATGATCCCGTCACATAGTTCGACCTCTAGTCGTAAATCTGGGTCTGAGGGGGATGTCAGCACCTTTGACCCACCTGATTGGATCGACAACATTGTTGTCCTGAGTTGCGGAAAATTCGACGCAAAGAAACCGAGGAAGCGATCCCAATCCGTTTTCTCTGTTGCCCTTCGGCGCAAGAGGGCACGTGCCGACGGTGTCGCGTCAATTAACTGCGTTTCGTCAAAGAGAAACACGATCTCATCTTCGGCTTCGCGGATCATGGCGCGCGCACTTTGGTTTTTCTGATCCAAGAACCGCGCCAGAACGGCAACGATCATTCCCGCCGCCGCGACAGAGATGAGGCAGAGCCCCAAAAGATACATGCCCGACATCGGTCGAATCCCTTGTTAGCAACAAAGGAACTTTTGCGGATCAGGGTTAATTGCGCGTTAATCGCCAAAGGGCAGGTTTTCTCCCAAACCGCCAGCGCGGTCGCCCTTGGACGGGTCGATCTGGTCACGGTTCCATGTGACGGCGACCAAGGCCCCACCGAGCGACCCGCCATTTGCAAAATCGAGCCGCGCGCCTGACCGTTCCAGCAGCGTTTTCGCTATAAACAGGCCCAAGCCCATGCCTTCGTAACCTGGGCGGCTTGTGTCCTCGCGTCGCCGCATGAACGGATCACCGATGCGGGCGAGAATGGCTGACGGATAGCCTGGTCCATCGTCGGAAATGCGCACACTGACGGATTTGTCGGTCCATGTGCTTTCGATCAGGACCTTATCAGACGAGAAATCGACCGCATTTTGAACAAGGTTGCGAAGTCCATGCACAATCTCTGGCCGACGTTCGATGATCGGTTGGCGTGCAGGCATTTCTGTTTCGTCAGAGATCACGAACTCCAACCGTTTGCCGCGCATCAGGTGGGGCTCAGCGGCTTCTCGCAAAAGACCCTCCAATGGAACGCGGCGCATGTGCAGGTCGTCTTTGCCTGCGCGGCCCATCGACCGAAGGATCGCAGTGCAGCGATTGGCTTGTTCGCCGATCAGTCGCACATCGTCGGCGAGGTCTGGATCATCGCCTAGTTCATCCAACAACTCACCGCTGACCAACTTAATCGTGGCGAGAGGCGTTCCCAATTCATGCGCGGCAGCAGCGACAACACCACCCAAATCGGTGAGCTTTTGTTCACGAGCGAGCGCCATTTGCGTAGCCAGTAGCGCGTCGGACATTTCGTGGATCTCAGAGGTGATCAGACGCGCATAAGCGCCAAGGAAAACAACGCCAATCACAAGCGCGACCCAGAATCCGAACCGAAAGAGGTCTGGCATCTGCAATACGTCACCTGCCATTGAGCGCAGCGGTATATGCCACGCGGCGAGGGCGGTCAGAATGAGGATCGTGATGATCCCGAGGATCGCCGTATCGCGGAGCCGCAAGAAAGTTGCTGCGATGGTAACAGGCGCCAAAACCAGCAGGGCAAACGGGTTGTTTAAACCGCCCGTGAGATACAACAGCAGACACAACTGCAGCAAATCGAAGAGAAGCATCAGCATCGCTTCGAGTTCGGACAGACGCTTGGTTTCGGGATACAGGAAGGTCGAAAATAAGTTAGCGATGATCGACGCACCGATTGCCATCGCTGCTAGGCCAACTTCGATATCAAGCCCCAATGTCCGAACTGAAACGATCAGTGCCGTGATCTGGCCTAAAATGGCGATCCAACGCAAAATGACCAAGGTCCTGAGGCGAACCCAGCTGCTTCTCTCGCGATCGTGATGTTTAATTTGCCGGTCAGGGATCATTTTCGTCCAATCTGCGTCATGCTGAACTATTGTTATTTGGACCCGCAGCGGCAATCAATGCGCGACCAAAGGAGAGTTCGATGGAAAAGAAAATTGCACTAGCCGCCGTATCGGTTGCAGCGTTGTTCATTGGTGGCACCCTTGCCGTGGTGAAATTGAACGCGCCCGATCAGGATTTCGCCCAATGTGGTGCGACTGCAGTCGCTGGCAGTTCTGTCGGCGGTCCGTTTGAGCTGGTGAATAAGGACGGTGTGACAGTCACCGATGCTGACGTTATCACAGGTCCGACCGTTTTGTATTTTGGCTACACCTTCTGCCCAGATGTTTGCCCGCTCGATAACATGCGCAATTCTCAGGCTGTTCAGATCCTTGATGAAAAAGGGATTTCTGTCACGCCAGTCTTTATTTCCATCGACCCAGAGCGGGATACCCCAGAGCGCGTGGGCGAATTTGCCTATAACTTCCACGACCGTATGATTGGCCTCACAGGGACGCCAGAACAGACCGATGCAGCCTCCAAAGCCTATCGGACCTATTACCAGAAAGAGGCGAATGGTGATCCTGAGTATTACCTCGTGGATCACTCTGTTCAGTCCTATTTCAACATCCCGGGCTATGGCGTGATCGACGTTTTCGGTCACAACGACACTCCTGAAAATGTGGCGCAAAGGATGGAGTGCTTGATCGAAATGGTCGGTGCGAATTGACCTTGGGGGCTCTGCCCGCTACCTGTTGAGAGCGCGACATATGAGGCGGACCTAATGGATAACGAACCCATTGATCTGGGCGAAGACAGAACGCTGCTCTTGGTGGATGATGACGAACCGTTTTTGAAACGGCTCGCAAAGGCTATGGAGAAGCGTGGGTTTTCTGTAGAAACCGCTGGCTCTGTTGTTGCTGGTAAGGCAATCGCCACCGCCCGACCGAGCGCTTATGCGGTCGTCGATCTACGGCTCGAAGATGGGAACGGTCTGGACGTTGTTGAAACGCTCCGCGAGCGCCGCCCAGACAGCCGTATTGTTGTTCTGACAGGATACGGCGCGATTGCGACGGCTGTGGCTGCAGTGAAAATCGGCGCAACGGATTATCTGTCAAAGCCAGCTGACGCCAACGACATCGTTAACGCTTTGCTGCAAAAAGGCGACGAACTGCCGCCACCGCCTGAAAATCCAATGAGCGCGGACCGCGTGCGTTGGGAGCATATCCAGCGTGTCTACGAACTGTGTGATCGCAACGTGTCGGAAACGGCGCGTCGTCTGAACATGCACCGTCGGACGCTTCAGCGTATTCTGGCAAAGCGCAGCCCGAAGTAAGGTCTACATTTCAGCAAGCAAGGCCGCGTGACGCGCGGTGAAGTCTTTGCGAACCTCGACGGGAGGTCGCAAACGAATGCCGAGTTTCGCAACAAGCTGTTTGTCGAGTTTCCCAAAGAGCTTGTCAGCTTCGCTAGCGGAGAACCCCGCGATCTGGGTTGCCTCTAGCCAAGCGCTCACCTTGTCTGCTTCCTTAATCCGCTTCTTGATCTCAGCGGGCAATTTTGCAGGAAGACCAAAGCGAATGTGAATAGCCGCAGTCAGCCTTTCGTCCAATTCGCCATAGTTCGGCCCGACCGCTGCTTTAACTGGGCTGATCATGTCGCCAATCACGTATTCAGGCGCGTCGTGGAGCAAGGCCGCGAGCTTCCACTTGGCCGCAATACCTGGGTTGTCACGACTGAAAATCTCTTCGACGAGAAGCGAATGTTCAGCGACGGAATAAGCGTAGTCCCCGATCGTTTGTCCGTTCCAACGCGCGACAAATGCCAGCCCATGCGCGATGTCTTCGACCTCGATATCCATAGGTGTCGGGTCCAAAAGATCGAGTCTGCGACCCGATAACATTCGTTGCCAAGCGCGGGTTTGTTTTGCGGCCATTATTTTTCCGTCCGTCGAAGTTGTCGGGATAGGTCTACAGTGCTATCTGACCCGCAACAATTGTATTGGAAAGGGCCTGGTGCCATGGATTACGTCGTTAAGGACATCTCACTTGCAGCATTTGGCCGCAAAGAATTGAACATTGCTGAAACCGAAATGCCGGGCTTGATGGCTTGCCGCGCTGAGTTCGGTGAATCAAAGCCGCTCAAGGGTGCGCGCATCGTTGGTTCTCTCCACATGACTATCCAAACCGCTGTGCTAATCGAGACGCTGGTCGCGTTGGGCGCAGACGTTCGTTGGGCATCGTGCAACATCTTCTCGACCCAAGACCACGCCGCTGCGGCGATCGCTGAGGCTGGCATTCCGGTCTTTGCGGTTAAGGGTCAAACCCTTGAAGAACATTGGGATTATCTCGACAAATCCTTCATGTTCCCCGAAGGCGCGAACATGATCCTAGACGATGGTGGCGACGCGACCCTTTACGTTTTGCTGGGTGCTCGCGCCGAAGCTGGCGAAGATATCATTCCAGTACCCCAGTCCGAAGAAGAGGCCGTTATCAAGGCGCAGATCCAGAAGCGCATGAAGGCAAGCCCGGGTTGGTTCACCAAGACCAAAGAGGCGATCCAAGGCGTATCGGAAGAGACCACCACCGGTGTTCACCGCCTCTACGACCTGCACAAAAAAGGCCAGCTTCCGTTCCCTGCGATCAACGTGAACGATTCTGTGACCAAGTCGAAGTTCGACAACAAATATGGCTGTAAAGAATCGCTCGTTGACGGCATCCGCCGCGCAACTGACGTGATGATGGCTGGTAAAGTGGCTGTTGTTTGCGGCTACGGCGACGTTGGCAAAGGTTCGGCTGCATCTCTCGCTGGCGCTGGCGCTCGTGTGAAAGTGACCGAAGCCGACCCGATCTGCGCCCTTCAGGCTGCGATGGACGGCTTTGAGGTTGTGCTGCTCGAAGACGTCGTGTCTTCGGCTGACATCTTCATCACCACCACTGGCAACAAAGACGTGATCCGCATCGAGCACATGCGCGAAATGAAGAACATGGCGATCGTTGGCAACATCGGCCACTTCGACAATGAAATTCAGGTCGCTAGCCTGCGGAACCACAAGTGGACCAACATTAAAGATCAGGTCGACATGATCGAGATGCCGTCTGGCAACAAGATCATCCTTCTTTCCGAAGGCCGTCTGCTGAACCTCGGTAACGCAACGGGTCACCCGTCGTTCGTGATGTCCGCATCCTTCACCAACCAAGTTCTGGCTCAGATTGAGCTATGGACCAAAGGTGACGAATACCAGCCGGGCGTTTACATCCTGCCGAAACATCTGGACGAGAAAGTTGCGCGTCTTCACCTCGACCGCATTGGCGTGAAACTGACGACCCTCTCGAAAGAGCAGGCAGATTACATCGGCGTCACCGTCGAAGGCCCGTTCAAGCCAGAGCATTACCGCTACTAATCATCGGTAGATTTGCGAATTCGACCGCCGTCCCAATGGGGCGGCGGTTTTCGTTTGCGGCTATGGTGGTGTCAGAGTGCAACACAAAACATGCGATTTTTCGCAGGCATTGCGATTTAAGGGCGGATTTTGCTTTACCGTTACACGGCAGCGGGCATAGGCTTTGCTCATCCTAGGGCTGTATTTATTAATTTGGCCCGCGTGCAAAACAAACGAGGGGGCACCAGAATGGGTAAACGGGACGAATTGATCGCCAAATATGCCGACGATCTTAAGAACAAATGTGGCATGACACCGGATATGGACCTGCTGAAAAAGGTTACCATCGGCTGCGGTCCGTCGATTTACGACGCTGACGCAAGCACCGTTGCGGCCTCGCAAGAGTCCGAGCTGGACACCGTAAAAAAGAACTTCCTTATCAAAAAGCTTGGCCTGAAAGACGGCCCAGAGCTGGGCGAAGGTCTGAATGCTGTGATCGAAACCTACGGCAAGTCGGAGCGCAACAAATACCGCGCCGTTGTTTACTACATGCTGGTAAAGCACTTCGGCAAAGAAGCTGTTTACGGTTAATCCTTAGGGATTGATGAAAATGCGAAGGGCTTTTCCTTTGAGGAGAAGCCCTTTTTGAGTGTATGGGTTAGACAACCAGCCAGAACGGCAGACCTTTTCCAGCGTGTGGGAGCGCGGGTGAGAGAGGGGTCTAGCCTTCGTTGTGTGGCTGGACCCCAATCCCGTTTAAATGCCGCCCATCGTGCAGATCAATTGCCATTCGGCCTCTGTCACGGGCTGGACAGAGAGACGAGAGTTTTTAACCAGCACCATGTCCGCCAAGGCTGCCGTTGCCTTGATCTGGTCTAACGTCACTGGGCGCGGGAATGGAGTGACCGCTTTCACGTCAACGCAATCCCATTTGGGATCGTCGGTGGTGCTGTCAGGGTGTGATGTGGCGCAGACCTCTAGGATACCGACAATCTCTAACCCTTGGCGCGAATGGTAAAAGAACCCTTTGTCGCCAATCGCCATGGCCCGCATGTTGTTGCGGGCTTGGTAGTTTCGAACGCCGTTCCATTCTTCACCCGCGTCGCCTTTGGCAACGAGGTGGTCCCAGCCGAAAACATCTGGTTCAGACTTGAACAGCCAATAGGCCATTAGCCGATCACCTTTTTCCACTCTTCGATGCGGACTTTTTCGAACAGTCCAGCTTTGGCGTAGGGATCGTTGTCGGCCCAAGCCTGCGCCGCGGCGAAGTCAGCCACGTCGAGGATGATCATCGACCCGTGCATCTCGCCCGCTTGGTTCAGGAACGGGCCGGCCATTTCGACCACGCCAGTTTCCTTGATGTAGGCAAGGTGCGCCTCGCGGTTGTTAAGACGAACTTGGAGCGCGCCGTCTTTGTCTTTGGTGATGATTGCAAAACGCATTTTATTCCTCCTTGAGTGGGCGCGACAACAGCCCTTGAATAGCATCCGCGATGCTCGATTTCCCATCAAGCAACCCAGATAACATGGTGACGATTGGCATTTCTATGCCCTTTTCACGAGCGAGTTTTGCCACAGCGTGCGTGGTTGCGACGCCTTCGACGGTGACCGTCGGATCGAACCCTTCCATGCGTCCAAGAGCTAGGCCGTAGCGATAGTTGCGGGACTGTTCGGATGTGCAGGTCAGGACCAGATCCCCAAAGCCTGACAGCCCCATCAGGGTGTCGGATTGGCCACCCATCGCGATGGAAAGACGCATCATTTCCGCCATACCGCGCGTCATGAGGGCCGCGCGGGCGCTGTCCCCCATGCCTTCACCGATGCATGCGCCACAGGCAATCGCCATCACGTTTTTCATCGATCCACCTAGTTCGGCGCCGATCACATCTGTTGTACGATAGAGCCGCAATGTTTTGGTCGAAAGGTCGGCTTGAAGCTGCGTGCCGACGCCGTCATCGGCGCAGGCCAAGGTCAGCGCTGTTGGCAACCCCTTTGCAATGTCCGCGGCAAAGCTCGGTCCAGTCAGGATCGCGGCGGTTGAGGTTGGGATCAGTTCAGAGATCGACGATGCAGTGCCTTTGAGCGTGGTCAGATCGATCCCTTTGGCGCAGGACACGATGGTTTTGCCAGCGAGGCGATCCGCGTGGGTCGTTAGAAACGTCCCGATCTGCTGAGCAGGAACGGCTAGTAAGATCGTGTTGGCCTGAAAAACAGTCTCTAAATCGGCGGAAACGTCGATACTTTCTGGCAAGATCACATTGGGCAGGCGGGGGGTCGCGCGGGACGAACGCATGGCTTCTACCATCTCAGCGTCGCGCGCCCACAGGTTGACGGGTGCTTTTTTGCCCAAGGCAACGGCCAGTGCTGTGCCGAATGCGCCTGCGCCTGCTACTGCGATCGTCATGCCTTCGCTCCCTTTTTGCCAGAGCCTAAAAGGGCGGGGGCACGGTCGTCTAGTGGCCATCTTGGGCGGGCCTTAAACGTCATATCGTCGCTCTGACCTGCGAGCAGTCGAACACCGCCTGCATAGGCGATCATGGCTGCGTTATCGGTGCAGAGGTTCAATGGAGGCGCGACAAAATCAGTCTCTAATTCAGCACAAAGCGCCATGAGAGCGGCCCTGATTGGCCCGTTCGCAGCGACACCACCTGCAATCGCAAAAACGCGTTTTTCAGGCTGAAGCTCGAAATATTCCATCAACGCGCGACGAGTTTTCTCGAACAAAATATCGGAAACCGCCAGTTGGAACGCTGCAGCAAGATCGGAACGGTCTTTTTCCGTTAACCCGCCTTTTTCCGTAACTACCGCATCTCGTGCGCGCAGAAGTGCGGTCTTGAGCCCCGAGAACGACATATCGCAGCCAGCACGATCTAATAGCGGGCGCGGAAGGGTAAACGCCTTTGCATCGCCAGACAGCGCCGCGCGTTCCACATGAGGACCGCCCGGTTGTGGCAGCCCCAACAGACGAGCCGTTTTGTCGAACGCTTCCCCCGGTGCATCGTCGATCGTTCCACCGATCCGACGGAAGGTTTCAGGCCCTTCTGCAATCAGGAACTGGCAATGCCCACCCGAGACCAGCAGCATCAAATAGGAAAATGTCACCGCATCCGTCAGGCGCGGGGTCAGTGCGTGACCCGCAAGGTGGTTTACACTGACAATCGGCAGACCAGTCGCCGTCGCGATGCCTTTTGCGCACATCACGCCAGAGAGAACGCCCCCGATCAGCCCAGGCCCAGAGGTAACAGCGATCCCGTCGATGTTGCCAAACGTCATACCCGCTTCGGCCAAGGCCTCTTCGACGCAAATATCAACGCGCTCCGCATGGGCGCGGGCCGCAATTTCAGGCACCACGCCGCCAAAGTCCGCATGCAGGTCGTTTTGACCCTTCACAACCGACGCGAGGACGGTCGCGGTATCATCCAAACGCACGACCGCGGCCGCTGTGTCGTCGCAGCTGCTTTCGATGCCAAGTATGGTCAGGGCTTTTGTCATGTGGTCCTGTTGGTTAGGTGTTAATGGCAGGTATCACTCTGCACGCGCCTGAACAATGCCGGAGCCGCTATGACCATTCTTGTTCTCACTCGCCCCCAACCCGACTCTGAGCGGTTTTTAGCTGCGGTCGAGGCGGAGTTTGGCCCTGTGAAGGCGGTTATTTCCCCTGTGATAGAGGCGGTTTCGCTACCCGTTGATCTGCCGTCCTATGATGAGGTTATCCTAACTTCGGCGAACGGGGTGGCAGAGGCGAAACGGCTGGGTGTCAGAGCTGGAACGCGGGCGTGGTGCGTTGGTCAAAGAACGGCAAAACTCGCGTCTGATGCCGGATTTGAGCCTATTTCTGCCGATGGAAACGCGGACGACTTGGTTGAACTGATCCTGTCCCAGCCCACAGCAACGCTCTGCCATATTCGTGGGGTCCACTCGCGGGGTCAGGTCGCTGCACGGCTCATTGCGCAGGGGCGCGTATGTAAAGAGGCGATAGCCTACGATCAGCGCGATATCCCCCCCACAGAGGCTGCGCTTCAGGCTCTCGCAGGAACTGATCCAATCGTTCTGCCGTTATTTTCACCGCGTAGCGCATTGCTGATTCCAGCGGTTCAACAGGCCCCTGTGCATGTCATTGCCATGAGCAGTGCTGTTGCGGCTGAGGTGGCCGACCTCGGCGTGGATACAGTGACCATCGCTGAAAACCCCAATTTTGAGGCCATGCTTGCGGCGACCTGTCGCCGTCTGGACGGCCTTTTGCGGCGTGGTCGTGCTTGAGGCGCGACGCGGCAGGGCATAGGTTGGATTTGAATTTTAATGGGTTGCGAGGATTCGTCAGTGTCAGAGGAAGAAAAGCCGAAAGTCGAACCAGAAGTTGAAGCCACGAGTGGTGAGAAACTTAATGACGACGAGCAGGCGACTGAACAAACCGATGACATCGAAGATGCCGAAGTCGTCGAGGACGACGCGCCAGAAGAACTGACCGAAGAGCCGTCGGACGAAGATCAACCCATCGCCTTAGAAGAAAAACCTGAAACGCCAGCTGTTGCCGCGCAGCCCGAAAAACCCCGCAAGGGTGGATTTTTTGGCGTCGTGCTTGGTGGTTTGATCGCTGGTGGCATCGGCTATGGTGCGGCGTGGTATACTCTGCCAAAAGTTGATCCTGCTGCGATTGATGCCCAGTCGACAGAGATCGCTGAGTTGCGAAAATCAATTGAAACCCTGCAGGCTTTCGACCCCGAAGCGATGATCGATAGCACGGTCGGTGCTCGTACGGATGCTGTGCAGCGCGATTTGGCCGCTTCGATTGCAGAGATCGCAGCTAAACTGGACGCGATCGATACGCGGATTGCGGCTGTTGAGGCTCTGCCTTTGGGTGGTGATGACACTGTGGCGTCGATTACTCAGTCGGTTCAGGCTCAGTCTGATGCGCTACGTGCGGAGTTGGCGGACCAAGAGGCGCGGATCCAATCGATTGCCTCCGCAACGGCGGATCAGTTGCAACAAGCCCGCGACGCCGCCGCCGCAGACGAGGCCGCCGCTGCCGAGGCTGAAAAAGCAGCGATGCAGCGTGTCGCAATTGCGCGTGTTCAGACCGCGCTAGAGGCAGGCACTCCATTCGCGGACGCGCTCCCTGATCTTGAGGCGGTTTTGGGCACCGCTATTCCCGCTGGCCTTTCGGCCCCCGCCGCTGAGGGCGTCGCGACCTTGGTCACGCTACAGGATGAATTCCCCGCCGCCGCCCGTGCCGCGCTTGATGCGGCGCGCCGTGCTGGTGTCGCAGGTGAAGCTGGCGGCACTGTTGGTGGTTTCATGAGCAACTTGTTCAATGTGCGGTCGGTTGCACCGCGCGAAGGCACCGACGTTGATGCAATCCTGTCCCGTTCTGAGGCTGCCGTTCGTGAAGGGCGTGTTGCGGATGCGATTGCGGAACTTGACGGCCTTCCCGAACAGGCTGCAGCGCAAACTGCTGCATGGCGCGAACTGGCAGAGACGCGGCTCGCCGCTTTTGCCGCGCTTGATGACCTAGTTGTAACGATGAACCAGTGAGGCCCCGATGATGCTTTGGTCCCTAATTAAGATCCTTGCCTTCGTGTTGGGCGTAACTGCACTGACCTACGGTGCGATGGAATTGTCCCAAATTCAGGGCGAGGTGCTGATTACCTTCGCGGGTTTAGAAATGCGGCTCGGCCCGCTTGAACTGGCTTTCGCTCTCGTCGGCATGGTCGTTCTCACTTGGGTCATGTTCAAGCTGTTTGGCATGTTGGTGGCGTTTCTCAAGTTCCTGAATGGTGATGAAACCGCCGTCTCGCGCTATTTTACCCGCAACCGTGTAGAACGTGGGTATCAAGCTCTAACAGAAGGCATGATGGCTGTTGCCTCTGGCGAGGGACACCTTGCGTTGGCCAAAGCCGCTAAGGCTGAAAAGCTGCTCGATAAGCCTGAACTGACGACCCTCTTGATTGCCCAAGCCGCAGAGGTCGCGGGTGATCAGAAGAAGGCGGAAGCCGCTTACAAGCTCCTCCTGACAGAAGACCGTACACGATTTGTCGGTATCAGAGGTCTGATGCAGCAGAAACTTGCAGCGGGTGATACTGAAACAGCGCTGAAGCTTGCGCAGAAAGCCTTCGAACTGAAGCCCAAGCATGAAGCCACTCAGGACACTCTCCTGAAACTTCAGGCCGATAGCGGTGATTGGACGGGCGCACGTGCGACTTTGGCTGCTAAGGCGAAGTCTGGTGGCTTACCCAAAGATGTGCTCCGTCGTCGCGATGCGGTCTTGGCCCTGTCCGAGGCCAAAGACCTGATCAGCGAAGACTCGTCGATCGATGTTCAAGAGGCTGCAATTGCCGCCAACAAACAGTCGCCCGACCTGATCCCCGCAGCGGTCATGGCCGCGCGCGCGCACATCGCCAAAGGCAAACCCAAGCTCGCTGCGCGTGTTTTGACAAAGGCTTGGACTGCGAAACCGCATCCTGATCTCGCCGCTGCTTTCGCCGAGATTGAGCCAAACGAAACACCCGCCCAGCGCCTGAAACGCTTTAACGCGCTGACCAAAGTGAACCCGACCGATCCCGAAACCCAAATGCTCTTGGCCGAGTTGCAGATCGCAGCCGAGGATTTCCCCGCGGCCCGTCGCGCGCTGGGCACCCTACCCGAAGATGCGCCAACCGCACGCGTCCTGACGCTCATGGCGGCGATTGAACGCGGGTCTGGGTCTGAGGATCAAGTGGTTCGCGGTTGGCTGACCAAAGCACTTGTGGCACCACGCGGTCCGCAATGGATCTGCGACAAATGTCAGAGCATTCATGCCGAGTGGGAACCCGTCTGCCAAAGCTGCGGATCGTTCGACACCCTTTCGTGGAAAGCACCCGCCAAGGCCGAAGTTGCAATGCCTGCTGGCACTGAGATGCTACCGCTCATCGTGGGGGCCGCTCCGTCGCCTGACGAGGAAGATGAAATCGAAGCTGAGGATATTTCCTCAGCCGAGGTTCAAAAATAACACTTTTCGGGGCGGCACAGCAGTGCTAATAGCCGCCCCAGCGCCGCTGTAGCTCAGCTGGTAGAGCACGTCATTCGTAATGATGGGGTCGGGGGTTCGAGTCCCTTCAGCGGCACCAGTTTTCCCCAGATTTTCTGATAGTTATCAATGTAATCTGGGGTTTACTGTTTTTGCGGGACCAGTTTCGGGACCGCTTTTAGGACCACTTTGTCAGTTTTGGGACCGCTTTCGTCAGGTTTGGACGGTCGATTCTTCTTGCCTTGGGGCATGGTGGGCGGAAGAGTAACGACCATGGAAGAGACAGTGGCCCCCAGATTACCCCGGTATGTATTCAAGCGCGCAAATGGGACGTTCCGGTACAAGCGGAATGTGCCACTGGAGCTGAGAACGGTCATTCCAAAGGCAACGGTTTACAGGCAGCTGGGACGAACCTATCAGGAGGCGATGCTGGCGCTTCCGAAAGTCCATGCTGAGATCGAGGCCCTGTTCGATCGAGAGCGGGGGACCAGTGACGAGGACAGAGCCCGGGCCATTGTGAGGGAACGCCTCGGTGAACGTCATGAGGCGATGTTCATTGAGGGCGTGGTGGATCCGGAATGGGATGTGTTTGATGACTTCCTTGGCTTCCATCCGCTTGCGGATGTCAGCCTCTGCCTCGTCCGGGTTCTGGTAGCGCTTCTGGATCTCGAAGGCGACTTCGTTGGCACCGCCGTGCTTGGGACCGCGCAGCGCGCCGATCGCGCCGGTGATGCACGAATGCATGTCCGACCCGGTGCCGGCGATCACGCGGCTGGTGAAGGTCGAGGCGTTGAACTCATGCTCGGCATAGAGGATCAGCGAGGTGTGCATCGCCTGCACCCAGCTCTCGGACGGCTTCTCGCCGTGAAGCAGGTGGAGGAAGTGGCCGCCGATCGATTCATCGTCGGTCTCGACCTCGATCTCCACGCCGTTGTTCGACAGGTGATACCAATAGAGCAGCATCGAGCCGAGGCTGGCCATCAGCCGGTCGGCGATGTCGCGCGCGCCCGGTGCGTTGTGATCGTCCTTCTCCGGCAGCGCGCA
>NZ_JALRGW010000026.1:0-34733 GCF_023253315.1 Aestuarium sp. | reverse complement strand
GGCCAAACTGCTCTGCAATTTGATAAGCGAGGCCCGTCGCGCCCATTTTGGGGATCGATTTACCGCCCGTAGCTACAACGAGATGATCGGCCTCTACCGTGATGTCTTTGCCATGGCGACGCAGTGATACGATAAAGCGGTCGGTGCGGCGCACCTCGACGATTTCGGTTTCAAGCCAGAGTTTCGCGCCTGCCTTTTCTGCCTCAGTGACCAGCATATTCACGATGTCCTTGGCGGAGTTGTCGCAGAACAATTGGCCGAGCGTCTTTTCATGCCAGCCGATGCCATAAGCGCTGACCAACCCGATAAAGTCCCACGGCGTATAGCGGGCGAGGGCGGATTTGCAGAAGTGGGGGTTCTGGCTGAGGAAGTTCCTAGCCGACACCTCCATATTCGTGAAATTGCAGCGTCCACCGCCAGAAATGCGGATCTTTTCCCCTGCACGTTTCGCGTGGTCGACAACCAATACATCACGACCCGCATGGGCAGCGCAGAACAAGCCGGCGGCACCGGCGCCAAGGATGAGTGTACGAACCTTCATGTGCCCTCCCTGACGGCTTTTGACTGATCGTGCAAGTGGTCAGAAGGAATCCGCCGATTCAGCTTATTTTGCTGGCCTTTTTAGAGGGCTCTGATTAGTATCAACGTCAGATCCGGCAAACGGACGATGTAGAGGCAGATAGCGGTAAGAGTTCCATGACAGAGATGGTCTATGGATCGATTCCGGTGCAAACCGGCGATCCCATCCTCCCACGGTGGTGGCGTACGATTGATAAATGGACGCTGTCCTGCGTTCTGGCCTTGTTTGCCATTGGGCTGTTGCTAGGGCTTGCAGCCTCTCCGCCGCTTGCTGAACGCAACGATAAAGAACCATTTTATTACGTGATCAAGCAGGCCCAATTCGGCGGCCTTGCGATGATCGTGATGTTCGTGACCTCAATGATGACGCCGAAAGTGGTGCGCCGTCTGGCGACTTTGGGTTTTATCGCGGCGTTCGTTGCTGTGCTGGCTCTGCCGTTTATCGGGACCGACTTTGGCAAGGGCGCTGTGCGCTGGTTGTCGCTGGGCGGCCTGTCGGTGCAGCCGTCCGAGTTCCTGAAACCTGGGTTTATTGTGGTTGCGGCTTGGCTGATGTCCGCGAGCCAAGATATCGGTGGCCCTCCGGGTAAACTCTATTCCTTTATTCTCACCGCAGCGATCGTTTTGATCCTCGCGCTGCAGCCTGACTTTGGTCAGGCGTCGTTGGTGCTCTTTGGCTGGTGCGTGATTTATTTCGTGGCAGGTGCGCCGATGCTGCTGTTGGTGGGCGTGGCTGGGATGACGACCCTTGCGGGGTCCTTTGCCTATATGAATTCTGAACACTTTGCGCGACGTATCGACGGGTTCCTAAACCCCGAGGTCGATCCGCGCACGCAGCTGGGTTACGCGACCAACGCGATCCGTGAGGGTGGCCTGTTCGGCGTCGGTGTCGGCGAAGGTCAGGTCAAGATGAGCCTGCCTGACGCGCATACCGACTTTATCATCGCGGTTGCCGCCGAAGAATACGGTCTGGTGCTGGTTCTGCTGGTGGTAGCACTTTATGCGGCTGTGGTGATCCGTTCGCTGCACCGTCTTTCCAAAGAACGCGATCCGTTCATTCGTTTGGCGGGCACAGGTCTGGCCTGCATGTTCTCGGTTCAGGCGATGATCAACATGGGTGTTGCGGTGCGTCTGCTCCCAGCCAAGGGGATGACGCTTCCGTTCGTATCTTATGGCGGGTCGTCGGTGATTGCATCGGGCATTGTGATGGGGATGCTTTTGGCCTTCACGCGGTCGCGACCGCAGGGCCAAATTGGTGATATCTTTAGCCGTCGGGGGCGATAATGGCTAAACCTTTACTCGTAATCGCTGCGGGGGGGACTGGGGGGCATATGTTCCCAGCCCAAGCCCTCGCCGAAGCGATGCTGGCCAAGGGCTGGCGAGTTCAATTAACGACCGATGCGCGGGGCGCGCGTTATGCGGGCGGTTTCCCTGATGCGGTCGAGGTGATCGAACTGGGTAGCGCGACCTTTGCGCGTGGCGGTGCCGCGGCCAAGGCGCTGGTGCCATTCAAAATCGCGGGCGGTGTTCTGTCGGCTCTGTTGCGTATGTTGCGGGATAGACCTGCGATGGTCGTTGGTTTTGGCGGCTATCCGTCGATCCCTGCGATGGCGGCTGCGATGGTCTTGCGCCGTCCACGCATGATCCACGAACAAAACGGTGTGCTTGGGCGTGTGAACACGGTCTTTGCAAAGCGCGTGACCAAGATCGCGTGTGGCACATGGCCTACCACCTTGCCTGAAGGCGTGCATGGCGAACACACGGGCAACCCCGTGCGCGGTGCGGTACTTGCGCGGGCAGGGGCGGGATACATCGAACCGGGTGACTACCCGATGTCTATTCTTGTGATCGGTGGCAGTCAGGGCGCACGTATCCTGTCTGATGCGGTTCCTGCGGCGATTGCAGCGCTCCCCGATGCCATCCGCCGTTTCGTACGTGTGTCTCATCAGGCCCGTCCCGAAGATATGGAGCGCGTTCAGTCGGCTTATGCCCAATCTGGGATCAAAGCCGACGTGCAGCCGTTCTTTACCGATATTCCCGAACGCATGGCCGAAGCACAGCTGGTTATCAGCCGTTCTGGTGCGTCCTCTGTTGCGGATATTTCCGTTATTGGCCGCCCTGCGATCCTGATCCCCTTTGCGGCGGCGACAGCTGACCACCAGACCGCCAACGCGCGGGGGCTGTCTGATGCGGGTGCGGCGATCTTGATGCCTGAATCTCAGGTCTCAGCAGAGAGCCTCTCGGCTCAGATCGAACTCATTCTGTCGAATGCGCAAGGTGCCGCGCAAATGGCGGCGGCGGCCTTGTCATGCGGCTTGCCGGATGCGACAGAGCGCTTGGTGACGCTGGTCGAAGAACTGGCGGTTAAATAATAAGAAAGACGAACGATATGAACTCTGCAACTAAACTGCCCATTGATGTCGGTGCCATCCATTTTGTCGGGATTGGCGGCATCGGTATGTCTGGCATCGCCGAAGTTTTGGTGAACTTTGGCTACACGGTGCAGGGATCGGACGCAAAAACGTCCAAGATCACAGATCGTCTGGCTGGCATGGGCGCGACCATTTTCGAAGGTCAGGCTGCAGAAAACCTCAAAGACGCGCAGGTCGTTGTTATTTCCTCGGCGATCAAACCGGGTAACCCCGAACTGGACGAAGCCCGCCGTCGTGGCCTGCCGATTGTGCGCCGCGCGGAAATGCTGGCCGAGTTGATGCGTCTGAAATCGAACGTCGCTGTTGCGGGTACTCACGGTAAAACGACGACCACCACGATGGTGTCGGCGCTGTTGGATCACGGTAACTTTGACCCGACCGTTGTGAATGGCGGTATCATCCACGCTTATGGGTCGAACGCACGTGTGGGCGAAGGTGAATGGATGGTGGTCGAGGCGGATGAATCCGACGGCACCTTTAACCGCCTGCCTGCGACCATCGCGATTGTGACCAACATTGACCCAGAGCATATGGAGCACTGGGGCAGCATCGAAAACCTGCGCAAAGGGTTTTACGATTTCGTCTCGAACATCCCGTTTTATGGCGTGGCTGTGTGCTGCACCGATCACCCCGAGGTTCAGTCGCTCGTCGGTAAAATCACTGACCGCCGCGTGATCACCTATGGCTTCAACACGCAGGCTGATGTCCGCGCGATCAACCTACATTACAAAGCGGGTGTCGCGCATTTTGACGTGGCCCTTCAGGTCGAGGGCGACGTGATCGAAGGCTGCACCTTGCCGATGCCGGGGGATCACAACGTATCGAACGCGCTGTCTGCGGTCGCTGTTGCACGTCACCTCGGTATGAAAAAGGACGAAATCCGCGAGGCACTGGCCAAGTTTGGCGGCGTGAACCGTCGCTTTACCAAGGTGGGTGAAGTTCTCGGCGGTGTGACCATCATTGACGATTACGGCCACCACCCTGTCGAAATTGCCGCCGTGCTCAAGGCCGCGCGTCAGGCTTGTGATGGCCGCGTGATTGCCGTGCACCAGCCACACCGTTACAGCCGCTTGTCGTCGCTGTTCGAAGATTTCTGTTCCTGCTTTAACGAGGCCGATGTCGTCGCCATCGCTGAGGTTTACGCCGCAGGCGAACAGCCGATCGAAGGCGCGAGCCGTGATGACCTCGTCGCTGGTTTGATCCGTCACGGTCACCGTCATGCGCGCGCCCTGATCTCTGAAGAAGATCTGGAACGTCTGGTTCGCGAACAGGCACGTCCCGGTGATATGGTTGTCTGCCTCGGGGCAGGGACGATCAGCACTTGGGCGAATAACCTTCCCGAGCGGATGAAGGCGTGACGCTCAGCGCTTCGGTCATAGCGATCTGCATTTGGCTCTTTGCGGCCAATCTCGCGGCGCTGTTGCCGAGCAAAGATAACCACTGGTCGCGGGCCTATTTCCTGATCGCGACTGGTGCCCCCATTTTGGTTTGGGTCTTTTTCGAAAACGGGGCGCTGATTGGTTTGGTCGCGCTGGTCGCCTCTGGATCGGTGCTTCGCTGGCCAATGTATTATGCTTGGCGCTGGGTCCTGCGGCTTGGCAGTCGTTTGTTGAATAGGTAAACCGCGCGTATGACGCTTGATTTTGATCTCCCACCTGTGCGCGGCACACTCACCGAAAACCGTTCGTTGGCAGAGCTGACGTGGATGCGCGTGGGCGGTCCTGCGGATGTGCTGTTCCAGCCTGCCGATGCTGATGATCTAGCCGAGTTTCTGGCGGCTCTTGACCCAATGGTGCCTGTCTTTGCGATGGGTGTCGGGTCGAACGTGATCGTGCGCGACGGCGGTATTCGGGGCGTTGTGATCCGTTTGGGTCGTGGATTCAACGGGATTGAGGTTGACGGGACAGAGGTCCGCGCGGGCGCTGCGGCACTTGATGCGCATGTCGCGCGTCGGGCGGCGGAAAGCGGGGTTAACCTGACCTTCTTGCGCACCATTCCGGGGTCCATTGGTGGCGCAGTTCGGATGAATGCGGGCTGTTACGGCGAATACGTGAGCGATTATTTGCGCAGCGTGGATGTGATCCATCGGGACGGTCGCCGCGAAACGCTCCGTGCTGAGGCGCTCAATCTGCGCTACCGTCAGTCTGATTTGGCCGAGGGTGCCGTGATCGTCGGCGCGGTGTTTGACGGCGTCGCGGGTGATCCCGAAGCGCTGGCCGCAAAGATGGACGCACAGCTACAGAAACGCGACGAAACCCAACCTACAAAGGACAGAACCGCTGGGTCGACCTTTCGAAATCCTGTCGGTTATTCATCAACAGGGCAGGCGGATGACAGCCACGATTTGAAAGCGTGGAAGGTGATTGACGACGCGGGAATGCGTGGTGCAACCCGTGGTGGCGCGATCATGAATGTTAAACATTCCAATTTCTTGACAAACGCGGGTGGGGCGACGGCTGCCGATCTCGAAGGATTGGGCGAGGACGTGCGGAAAAAGGTTTACGATTCCAGTGGAATAACGCTAGAATGGGAAATCATGAGGGTCGGAGAGCCGGCCTCTGATTTCCAAGACTAAATTACAGGCAGTTCGACACCCGAAAACGGGGCGGACATTTTGAAAACAGACGTGTCGCAAAGACACGCAGGTGAGGCAGAGGGAATGTCGGGCAGGACAAACCCAAAAGTGGCTGTGTTGATGGGTGGACCGTCGGCTGAACGTGAGGTGTCCCTCTCGTCCGGCAAAGAGTGTGTCGCCGCTCTACAGGCTGCTGGGTTCCAGACGATCGCGATTGATGCGGGCGCCGATTTGGCGGTACGCCTCGATGCGGAACGTCCTGACGTTGTGTTCAATGCTCTGCATGGCCGTTGGGGTGAGGACGGTTGCGTCCAAGGTCTGCTCGAATGGCTGCGTATCCCTTACACCCATTCTGGCGTGTTGGCGTCGGCCCTTGCGATGGACAAAGAGAAGGCCAAGGCGGCTTATCGTGCGGCTGGTTTGCCTGTTGTGGAAAGCATTCTTGCGACCAAGGCTGAGGTGGCATCGCGCCACGTGATGCCCGCGCCTTATGTCGTGAAACCCTATAACGAAGGCTCCTCTGTCGGGGTTTATATCGTCCAAGAGGGTGCGAACACGCCGCCTGACCTGTCCGACGATATGCCTGACGTTCTGATGGTCGAAGCCTTTGTTCCCGGTCGTGAATTGACCACGGCAGTGATGGGGGATCGGGCGCTCGGCGTGACCGACATCATCACTGACGGCTGGTATGATTACACCGCGAAATATACGACGGGCGGATCGCGCCATGTGATCCCCGCCGATATCCCTGCAGAGATTTACGAGGCCTGCCTCGATTACGCTGTTCGGGCGCATCAGGCGCTTGGCTGTCGTGGGTTGTCGCGCACGGATTTCCGTTGGGATGAGGCACGTGGTTTGGACGGTCTGATCCTTCTTGAGACGAATACCCAACCGGGGATGACGCCTACGTCGCTTGCGCCTGAACAGGCTGCGCATGCGGGCGTGGATTTCCCGTCGCTCTGCAAATGGCTGGTGGAGGACGCAACATGCGACCGCTAATCGGCCAACGGGAACCCCACGGCATGCGCCACGATCCGTCACCCTCCAAGTGGCAGTATCGCTATGAACGTTGGATGCTGACGCCGATCTATCGGCGTCTGATCCGCACGGGCCTGCCTGTGCTGATGGTTTCAGCTCTGGTCGGGATTTACGTGATGGATGGGGATCGTCGTCAGGCGATCTCTGACGGCTACAACGACATGGTGCGCAGTTTTCAGCAGCGGCCCGAGTTCATGCTCTCTGCGATGGCGGTTGATGGCGTGGATACTGAGACCGCGACTGCGATCCGAAGCGTGTTGAACTACAATTTCCCTGTTTCGTCCTTTGACCTCGACCTCGAAGAGGGGCGTCGTCGCGTTGAAGAGGTGGCCGTGGTGGAGCGTGCGACCCTGCGGATTAAACCAGGTGGAATTCTTCAAGTGCTGGTTACGCCTCGCGTGCCTGTCGCGATGTGGCGTCAAGGTGAGGCGCTGCACCTCGTCGATGCGAGCGGGCGCGTGATTGCGGATGTGCAATCGCGTGGGGATCGCGCTGATTTGCCGTTGATCGCTGGCGATGGGGCCAAGGACGCCCTGACCGAGGCGATGTCGATATTTGCAGCCGCTGGCCCTGTGGCCCCGCGGGTGCGTGGTTTGGTGCGGATGGGCGAACGCCGCTGGGATGTGGTTTTGGATCGGGATCAGCGCATTTTGCTGCCCGAAACCGATGCAGTTACATCCTTTGAGCGGGTCGTTGTGATGAGCCAGACCCAAGATCTACTCGAACGTGATGTCGCTGTGGTCGACATGCGGAACAAAGACCGACCGACCTTGCGGTTGGGAGAAAGCGGCGCTGCTGAAATGCGCCGAATAAATGCAGACGTATCAGGGGCCGGTAACTAATGAAGCAGCTTTATGAAACCCAACGTGCGATGCGCAACATGCGTAAGGCCGCTCTCCAACGGGGATTGATCGCTATTCTTGACGTCGGCACGTCCAAGGTGGCTTGCCTCGTCCTTCGGTTCGATGGTCCAGAACGTAGCCGTGGCGAAGACGGTGTGGGTTCTCTCGCTGGTCAGTCGTCGTTCCGTGTGATCGGCGCCGCAACCACTCGTTCGCGCGGCGTGCGCTTTGGCGAAGTCGATGCGATGCAGGAAACCGAACGCGCCATTCGCACGGCTGTTCAGGCCGCGCAAAAGATGGCTGGCGTCCGTGTGGACCACGTGATCGCTTGTCTGTCCGGTGCGCGTCCGCGGTCCTATGGCCTTGCGGGCGACGTGAATGTGAACGGCGAGGTCGTTTCGGGCGAAGATATCGGTCGCGTTCTAGCCGCTTGCGATATGCCTGATCTGGGCGAGGGGCGCGAGGTGCTTCACGCGCAGCCGATCAACTTTAACCTCGATCACCGCACTGGCATGTCTGATCCGCGTGGTCATGCGGGCAACGTGCTGTCCACCGATATGCACCTCCTGTCGGTCGATGCCGCAGCGATGCAGAACTTGTTCCAGTGCATCCGCCGTTGTGACCTCGAACTCGCTGGTATTGCGTCGTCAGCCTATGTGTCGGGGATTTCGTCGCTGGTCGAGGACGAACAAGAACTGGGTGCCGCCTGTATTGATATGGGCGGCGGATCAACGGGCGTGTCGATCTTTATGAAGAAACACATGATCTATGCTGACAGCGTCCGTATGGGCGGGGATCACGTGACCCAAGATATCTCTATGGGCCTGCAGGTTCCTCACGCGATCGCTGAACGGATTAAGACATTCTATGGCGGCGTTGTGGCGACTGGCATGGACGACCGCGAGCAGATCGAAATCGGTGGCGATACGGGCGATTGGGAACGTGATCGTCGCACCGTCAGTCGTGCCGAACTGATCGGCATTATGCGTCCGCGTGTTGAGGAAATCCTCGAAGAAGCCCGCGCACGGCTTGATGCGGCTGGGTTCGAATATCTGCCGAGCCAGCAGATCGTTCTGACAGGTGGCGCGAGCCAAATTCCTGGTCTGGATGGGCTGGCGAGCCGTATCCTCGGTCAACAAGTGCGCCTTGGTCGTCCGCTGCGTGTTCAGGGGCTTCCGCAGGCCGCGACAGGCCCCGCATTTGCGGCGGCAGTTGGCCTGACGTTGTTCGCGGCTCACCCGCAAGATGAATGGTGGGATTTCGAGGTTCCGACCGAGAGCTACCCGTCCCGTTCGCTCAAACGCGCGGTGAAATGGTTCAAGGACAACTGGTAATACGCAAGATTTCGCCGATTCATCCAAATCAAGCGATTTTGCCCGCTAAACCCGCAATATTTTGCGGGTTTTCTGCGTTTTTCCCGTGACGTTGCGATTCTGACACGCTAGACTGTGGATTAATAAGTTGAAGAGTGCCCGGTTTGGGACGGGCCCCAAAACATACAGGCGGACAGAGTATGGCATTGAACCTTTCCATGCCCGGGCAAGAAGAGCTCAAGCCCCGGATTACCGTATTTGGCGTTGGCGGTGCAGGCGGCAATGCGGTCAATAATATGATCGAAAAAGAACTTGAGGGTGTGGAGTTCGTTGTTGCGAACACCGACGCACAAGCTCTGCAACAGTCGAAATCGGCATCGAAGATCCAGATGGGTCTGAAAGTCACCGAAGGTTTGGGCGCTGGTGCTCGTCCGTCGGTTGGCTCTGCTGCGGCTGAAGAAAGCATCGAGCAGATCGTTGACCATCTGGCTGGCGCGCACATGTGCTTTATCACCGCTGGTATGGGCGGTGGCACGGGCACGGGCGCGGCACCGATCATCGCGCAGGCAGCTCGCGAGCTGGGCGTTCTAACCGTCGGCGTTGTGACCAAGCCGTTCCAGTTCGAAGGCGGCAAGCGCATGAAACAAGCGGAAGCGGGCGTCGAAGCTCTGCAGAAGGTTGTTGATACGCTGATCATCATTCCGAACCAGAACCTGTTCCGTCTGGCGACTGAAAAAACCACCTTTACCGAAGCCTTCGCAATGGCTGACGACGTTCTGTATCAGGGCGTTAAAGGTGTGACCGACCTGATGGTTCGTCCGGGCCTGATCAACCTCGACTTTGCTGACGTTCGTTCTGTGATGGACGAAATGGGCAAGGCGATGATGGGCACTGGCGAAGCCACTGGAGAAAACCGCGCAATTGACGCGGCAGAGCAGGCAATTGCGAACCCGCTTCTCGACGAAATCAGCCTCGAAGGCGCGCGCGGTGTTCTGATCAACATCACTGGCGGCTACGACCTGACCCTCTTCGAACTCGACGAAGCTGCGAACAAAATCCGCGAGAAGGTCGATCCCGACGCAAACATCATCGTTGGTTCGACCCTCGATCCAAACATGGACGGCGCAATGCGCGTGTCCGTGGTTGCGACAGGCATCGACGCATCGGTCGGTCAAGTTGAAGCACCGCTTCCGCGCCGTAGCATGTCGGCGCCGCTGACACAGACCGTATCGGCTGAAATGCCTGCGGCTGAACCAGCTCCTGCACCTGTTGCAGAGACCGCTGCTGACGACCGCACTTTGTTTGATGATGCGTTCGAAGCAGATACCGCACAAGACGACGGTTTTGACGGTTTTGAACCGCAAGTCGAAGACGACCTTCCGCCGCCGGCTTACCAGCCGCGTCCGGAAACCCAGTTCGCTCCGGCTGAGGCATTCGTTGCGCCGCGCGCACCTGCGCCGGGCACACCATCGCCAGAAGCACTTGCACGTCTCGAAGCAGCCGTTCGTAAGCCTTCCGCCCCTGCAGCGCCTGCCGCTCCGGCTCCTGCTGCCGAAGCAGAGGCTCCGCGTCGTGGGTTCGGGATCAACAACCTGATCAACCGCATGACTGGCCACTCGGACGCAGAGCCTGCACAGCCCGCTCCGTCCCGCGCTCAGCCGCAGGTTCACGCGGTCCGCGAAGAGGCAAAAGCAGCCGATCCAGAGCAAGAACGGATCGAGATTCCTGCTTTCCTGCGCCGTCAAGCGAACTAACAAACTGACATGATTCAGTGAAAAGGTCGCCTATTGGGTGGCCTTTTTTTGTTTATTTACAATGGTTTAACAGAACTGTTTCATATGTTTCAGTCCGTTGCAAAGAGTGAGTTGAGGGTTCTCAGTACCCGTCTTAAATGAGTGTCAGTAACAAAAGGGCGCATTTACGTGCAGACCACACTGAACACTGACCTGACATTTGATGGCGTTGGATTGCATTCTGGCAAACCAGCGCGGCTTGTCTTGCGTCCTGCCCCTGCGGGCCATGGTATCGTGTTTCGCCGTGTGGACCTCGCGTCTGACCGCGATATGCCCGCCCTTTGGAACCACGTGATCCAAGAACCGCTGAACACCCGTCTGACCAATGACGCAGGGACCAGCGTTTCGACCATTGAACATCTTATGGCGGCCCTGTCGGGCACGGGCGTTCACAACGTTCTGTGTGAAATCGACGGTCCCGAGGTTCCGATCCTCGACGGTAGCGCGGCACAGTTTGTGCGTGCGATTGTCACGGCTGGCCTGCACCGTTTGGGTGCACCACTCCGCGCTATTGAAGTGCTGGACGTGATCGAAGTGCAAAACGGTGACGCGATTGCGCGTCTGTCGCCTGCGACATCGCTCCAGATGGATTTCGAAATTGAATTCCCCGATGCGGCAATTGGCCAACAGCAAAAGACGCTGAACATGGCCAATGGTGCCTTTGTGCGCGAGCTCTGCGATAGCCGCACCTTCTGCCGTATGCGTGACGTCGATGCGATGCACGCGGCTGGTCTTGCGCTGGGTGGCACGCTGGAAAACGCTGTTGTGGTTGAAGGTAGTGATATCCTCAGCCCCGGTGGTCTGCGTCACAAAGACGAAGCTGTGCGTCACAAGATGCTGGATGCGTTGGGTGATTTGTATACGGCAGGTGCACCGATCCTTGGTCGGTATTCGGGCCACCGTGCGGGCCATGCCCTGACCAACAAACTGTTGCGTGCAATGTTTGAACGTCCCGATGCATGGCGTTGGGTCACCTGCGATGCCTCTATCGCCGCTCGTCTGCCAGGTGTTGGCGTAAATATCGCTGATCTGAGCCGGGTCGCCTGAGTGTGACTGCGACAAGTGGCAAAAGGCATTTTGCCCTGCATTTTTCTATGCTAGACCAAGACGAAACACGATCGACGCAGCCCGTCGGTCGACTGATCGAGCAATGAAAATTGGGGGCGTTCATGTTAAGCCGTAGTCGGGCCACAAAAGCACGAACCATCCTGTCTGTCGCGTTCTTGTCTGTCGCCACGTTGACGGCTTGCAATTCCTTTGACCCCAAAGTCGAAGGGGCGCTTGAGCAATTTTCTGCCGAAGAAATTTATCAGCGCGGTGAATACGAACTCGAACGCGGTCGCGAGTCTGATGCCGCGTTCTATTTCGGTGAAATCGAGCGGCTTTATCCCTATTCCGAATGGGCCAAACGTGCACTGATCATGCAGGCCTTTGCCTATCACCGTGACAAAGATTACGAAAACAGCCGTGCAGCGGCACAGCGGTTCCTGAACTTCTACCCTGCGGATGGTGACGCGGCTTATGCGCAGTATCTGCTGGCCTTGTCCTATTACGATCAGATCGACGAAGTGGGTCGCGATCAGGGTCTGACGTTCCAAGCGCTTCAAGCGCTGCGGGCGGTGATCGAAAACTATCCTGACAGCGAATATGCGCGTTCGGCGATTTTGAAGTTTGATTTGGCCTTTGATCACCTCGCGGCCAAGGAAATGGAAATCGGGCGCTTCTATCTGAAGCGGGGCCACTATCAGGCCGCTGCGAACCGTTTCCGTGTTGTGGTCGAGTCGTTCCAGACCACCAGCCACACACCAGAAGCGCTGCACCGTTTGGTGGAATGTTACCTGTCGCTCGGCCTTGTTGAAGAAGCGCAGACCGCTGGGGCCATCCTCGGCCATAACTTCCAATCGACCGAATGGTATGCGGATAGCTACAAGCTGTTGACCGAAGGCGGGCTTGAGCCGTCCTTGATTGGGGATAGCTGGTTGGCGGCGGTCTATCGCCAGATGATCCGTGGCGAATGGCTCTAAGGGGAGGCGGGGGAAACCCTGCTGGACGCTGACACAATGCTGCGCGGTTTAGATATCCGAGATATGCTGATCATTGATCGGTTGGAGCTAGAGTTCCAACCGGGTCTGAACGTGCTCACGGGTGAAACAGGCGCCGGTAAGTCGATCCTACTGGATTCCCTCGGTTTTGTGCTGGGCTGGCGCGGCCGTGCCGACCTCGTTCGGCAGGGGGCAGAGCAGGGCGAGGTTGTTGCCGTGTTCGACCTTCCGTCGGGCCATGCGGCTGAGGCGGTTCTGCAAGAAGCTGGGATCGAGGCGGACGGTGAACTGATCCTGCGTCGCATCAACACCGCTGACGGGCGCAAGACCGCGTGGGTCAATGATCGTCGGGTGAGCGGCGAGGTCCTGCGCCAACTCTCTGACACGCTGATCGAATTGCACGGCCAGCACGATGACCGTGGATTGTTGAACCCGCGTGGGCATCGGTTGCTCTTGGACGATTTTGCGCAGGTGTCCGATCTGATCGACGCGACCCGCGCGGCATGGCGTGGTTTGGCGCAATCGCGCAAGGCGCTGGTCGCGGCAGAGGCCAAGATCGCAGAGACCCGCGCCGAAGAAGAGTTTTTGCGCCATGCGGTTGGGGAGTTGGACAAACTCGACCCGCAACCCGGTGAAGAGGCGACCTTGGACGGCAAACGCCGTTTGATGCAGGCCGCCGAAAAGATCCGCAACGATATCTCTCAGGCCTTTAACGCGCTGTCCTATGAAGGCGCTGAGGGGCTGATGTCGAACGCGGCACGGTGGCTCGGCGATGCGGCGGATAAGGCCGAAGGTCGTCTGGACGCCCCGTTGTCGGCCCTATCGCGGGCGATAGATGAATTGGGTGAAGCGCAGCGCGGGATCGAAGAATGCCTTGACTCGCTCGACTTTAATCCTGCCGATCTCGAACTGACCGAAGAGCGGTTGTTCGCGATCCGTGGTTTGGCGCGGAAATATGCCGTTCTGCCAGATGATCTGTCTGCACACGCAGATGGTCTGCGGGCAAAGCTGGACTTGCTGGACGGTGGGGAACGCGACCTCGCGGCGTTGCAGGTTGCGGTGAAAGCGGCAGAGCAAACCTATAATGCAGCAGCCAGCGCATTGACCGCAGCGCGGGTTGAGGCGGCGGACCGTCTCGATGCGGCGATGGCGGCGGAACTCGCCCCGTTGAAAATGGAACGTGCGGTTTTCAAAACCGATGTTGTGGCTGGCGAAGAAGGCCCCGAAGGGCGCGATGACGTGGCCTTTACCGTGGCGACGAACCCTGGTGCGCCCTCTGGCCCGCTCAACAAAATCGCATCTGGCGGTGAATTGAGCCGTTTCCTCTTGGCGCTCAAGGTTTGTTTGTCAGCAGGCACGACGGGCATCACGATGATCTTTGACGAAATTGACCGTGGTGTTGGTGGCGCGACCGCCGATGCGGTTGGTCGCCGATTGGCAGGGCTCGCCTCGGCGGGGCAGGTGCTGGTCGTGACCCACTCGCCGCAAGTGGCAGCACTGGGCGGGCACCATTGGCGGGTTGAGAAACGTCAAACCGAGACGCAGACGCTTTCGACGGTGGTGCCGCTGGATGAAGACGAACGCGTGGATGAAATCGCGCGGATGATCTCTGGCGACCGCATCACCGAGGAAGCCCGCGCCGCGGCACGAGCGTTGCTTACCGCCTAAGAAAAACGGGCCACCCGAAGGTGACCCGCGACCGTTCTACAGAAAACCCGTCAGCCACTCACAGACATCCGGTTCAAAAACTTAGCGCCCGAAGGCATATGCTTAGGTATAAAAACGATGCCTAACGTATAGTTGAATTGTGACGCTTTGTTAACCCTTTTCTGGAACGAACGTGCTAATTTAACGATGACGTTGCGGAAACTTTGGGAATTACGGGGCTAAATCCCTGAAATGACGCGACGATGCTTGGTCCATTTGACGAACTGTCCTACACAGAAATCAAACGAACCAGTGGGCTAGCGATGTCGACGAAGACGACTCAGCACGTGAAATCCGCCAGCGGCGCAGTTGCCAAAGCCTTGGCCGACACCTTGCGCACCATTCGCACCAAAGGGCCGAGCGAGATTCAGTTCTGGTTCATCGCTTTGATGATCGGGATTGGCGGCGGCCTAATTGCGATGGGGTTCCGGCTGGGGATCGAGAGCCTTCAGTCCTTTGTGTACCAAACCAATCAGGTGGCGCGACTGCATCGGTCGGCTGCAATGCTCGACTGGTATTGGATCGTGCTGATCCCCGTGTGTGGTGGCCTGATTGTTGGCCTGATCCTTGATCGGTTTACCCCCGATGGGCGCGTGCGGGCTGTGGCAGATGTGATCGAAGGGGCTGCACTGCGTGACGGACGAGTTGAAAAACGCGAAGGTCTGGCCTCTGCGGCGGCGAGTTTTGTGACCTTGGCGACGGGTGGTTCGTCAGGGCGTGAGGGGCCTGTTGTCCACCTCGTGGGTGTTTTGGCGACCTATGTGAGCGGGTTGATCAAGGCGGACGGCGTGACGGGTCGTGACCTATTGGGCTGTGCCGTGGCTGCGGGTGTCTCTGCGAGCTTTAATGCGCCGATTGCAGGGGCACTCTTTGCGCTCGAAGTGGTCCTGCGCCATTTCGCGATGCGTGCTTTTGCACCGATTGTGATTGCCTCTGTCGCGGGCACGGTGGTTAGTCGGATGATCCACGGCGATGTGACGGAGTATTTCCTGCCGACCACAACGGCCCTTCGGTTCTACGTCGAATTGCCCGCCTTTATCCTCTTGGGCCTTCTCAGCGGCGTTCTTGCCATTGTTCTGATGCGGTCGATCTTTTGGGCGGATACCATCGGAACAGCGGTTCAAACAAAGCTGCGTATCCCACGTGCCCTTCGCCCTGCGATCGCGGGTGGGCTGCTCGGGGTCATTGCGCTTTGGTTCCCACATATTATCGGTGTCGGCTATGGGATCACGTCAGACGCGCTCTCTGGGCGGTTGCTGTTTTGGCAAGCCGTCGTCTTTGCCGCGGTCAAAGTCATAGCTGTCGCCATCACGATGGGCGGACGGATGGGCGGCGGTGTCTTTTCACCCGCGTTGGTTGTTGGATCGCTCGCTGGGTTGGCGTTTGGCATGGTGGCAACGGGGCTTTTGCCTGACTATTCGGGAACGGCGGCGCTTTATGCGCTTGCAGGGATGGGGGCTGTTGCGGCGGCGGTTTTGGGCGCGCCGATCTCAACCACGTTGATCGTGTTTGAACTAACGGGCGACTGGCAAACGGGGCTGGCCGTCATGGTCGCTGTATCTATGTCGACGGCTGTCTCATCGCGGTTTATCGCGGGGTCGTTCTTTCTCACCCAGTTGGAGCGGCGGGGCGTGCGGATCGCGGCGGGACCACAAGCCTATCTGTTGTCCACCTTTGATGTGGCGACAGTGATGCGGTCGATGGATCACCCGCGCGGCGCGTCGCTTGAGGACTGCGAGGCGCTCATTCAACGCGGGATCTATGTGGCGCATGATGCCACGCTCGACCGTGCGATGCCCCTGTTTGAAAACAGCGGGGAATCCTTTGTTCCAGTGGTTCGACAAAAGAAAGACGCCCCAGCAGAGGTGCGGGGCGCCTTGTTCCATGTCGATGCCTTGCGTGCGTTTAACCGTGCCCTTGCCGCTGTCTCAGCCGAAGAGCACGCCTAGGTTAAACCTGCTCTACCGCGACTTTGCTGGTGTAGAAGGCAAGGTAATCTTTGATCTGCGACACCGCGTCGGACGGGTTTTCATAGGACCAAACTGCGTCTTTGATTGGCCCGCTTTTGGCGACGATGGTGAAATAGCGTGCGTCGCCTTTGCGCGGGCAATGCGAGGTCGTGTCGGATTCATCCAAAAACGCCATCGCGATGTCCGAACGCGGGAAATAGATCACAGGCGCCATATCGCCTTCGATCAGCTCCAGCGCGTTAGAGCTTTCGCCCAGAACAGCACCGCCAGCGCGAACGACCCAAGTGCCTCCAGCGGGACGAATAGTGATGTGGTCGGCCATTGTGGCCCCTCCCTTGTGTGTCTGTCAGTTGCCTGTTGATACAGGCCGCATGTTACGATTTGGCGTCAGAGCGGCGCACACGCCTGCTCGAGCCAGTGTTTGGCCGCAGCATCCAGATTTGCCCCCACCTTGTCCAGCACGGTCGCATGGTAACTGTCGATCCACGACACTTCGTCGCGGGACAGCAGGGTGAGGTCTATAAGCCGACGATCAAGGGGCACCCATGTCAGCGTCTCGAACGAGAGATGATTGCGGTGCGCGTCTCCTCCGGCAATTGGCGGTGCGGGTTGAACAACGATCAGATTTTCAATCCGAATGCCAAAGGCCTTGGCACGGTAGTAGCCGGGTTCATTCGACAATACCATCCCGGGGCGCAAAGGAATGTCCGAAACACGGCTAAGACGTTGCGGCCCTTCGTGAACGCAGAGATATGATCCGACGCCGTGACCCGTCCCGTGGTCGAAATCTAAGCCCGCTGTCCACAGCGGGAACCGCGCGAGGGAATCGAGATGCGCACCCGTGACACCGTTCGGGAACCGCGCGCGGCTGATCGCGATCATGCCTTGGAGGACGCGGGTATAGCAGGCGCGTTCCTCTGCGCCGACAGCGCCAATCGCGATGGTGCGGGTGATGTCGGTCGTGCCGTCCTGATATTGCCCCCCAGAATCGAGGACGAGAAGATCGCCGTCCTGAAGCTGGCGGTTGGTGTCATGGGTCACGCGGTAGTGGATGACTGCCCCGTTCGGACCGCTGCCTGCGATGGTATCAAAAGAGATATCCCGCAGTGCACCAGTCTCTGCCCTGAACTGTTCTAGCTGAGTGACCACATCGATTTCGGTGACAACTCCAGTCTCGTCCAGCCAATGAAGGAAACGGCACATTGCGACCGCATCGCGCAGGTGTGCTGTTCTGGCCCCTGCGATCTCTGTCGGGTTTTTGCAGGCCTTGGGCAGAACGCAGGGATCGCGCCCCTCAACAGGGTTGGCGAGGGTTTCGCCGATGATCTGCGGGCAGGTGTTGGAATCAATCAGAACCGCGCCGTCTAGCGACTGCAGGGTAGGGACAAAGGCGTCCTCGCCGAGAACCGTCACCTCGGCCCCGAGGTGGTCCATGATTGCATCAGTTTTGCCATCGCGGGCAAAGAGGTTCACGCGACCGTCCGCATAGAGAATGGCAAAGCACTGCGGCACGGGATTGCGCGGGATATCGGCGCCACGAATGTTCAAAAGCCACGCGATAGAGTCGGGCAGGGTCAGGACTGCCGCAGCTTGTCCATTCTCCCGAAGGCCTTTGGCAAGGCGGGCCCGTTTGTCGCCGTGGCTTTCCCCTGCGAGGTCATCGGGCTGCACAAAGAACGGTGCGGCAGGCGGGGCAGGGCGGTCGGTCCAAATCTGATCGACCAGATTGGCGCAGGCGACCATGTTCGCCTGTTCGCGCAGCCCTTTAATCTCGCTGATCGTATGTAGCCACGGATCAAAGCCGATGGTCCGACCCTCTGCGTGGTCTTCCAGCCAGTCACCGAGTTTAACCTCGGGCCAATCGACGGGCGTGAACACATCCGCCGCCTGTTCGCGCACCTGCAGGCGGTAACGGCCATCGACAAAGAGGCCCGCTTGATCAGCTAGGACAGCACAAAAACCTGCCGATCCTGTAAAGCCTGTCAGCCACGCCAAACGTTCGTCACAGGCAGCAACATATTCACCCTGATGCGCATCGGCGCGGGGGACAAGGAACCCATCCACCCCTGCAGCGGCCATTTGGACACGCAGTTTCGATAGCCTCTCGGGCCCCGCTTTCCCTGAAAACGCAGTCTCAAAGGTCTGGAACATTGCCGCCCCTTTTCATTTTAATACAGGTGGTTAGCCCGCCTTGCGGATGCCTGCGAACCGTGCGCGTGCCCGAGGGTCAGAGTCAAACAGGCTCGCCAATTGTTCGGTCATCGCACCCGCCAACTGATCCGCATCGGTAATGGTCACAGCGCGGTCGTAATATCGCGTCACATCGTGGCCAATGCCGATTGCCATCAGTTCGACCGCCTTGCGCTTTTCGATCATGGCGATCACGTCACGCAGGTGTTTTTCGAGGTAGTTGGCAGGGTTCACCGACAATGTGCTGTCATCAACGGGCGCACCATCGGAAATCACCATGAGGATTTTGCGCTGCTCACGACGGGCCATCATACGGCGGTGCGCCCATTCCAGCGCCTCCCCGTCGATGTTCTCTTTCAAGAGACCCTCTTTCATCATCAGACCAAGGTTCGCACGGGTCCGACGCATCGGGGCGTCCGCAGATTTATAGACGATGTGGCGCAGATCGTTCAGGCGACCAGGCTGCAATGGGCGACCCTCGGCCAGCCATTTTTCGCGGCTCTGCCCGCCTTTCCACGCTTTGGTGGTAAAGCCCAGAACCTCGACCTTGACCGCGCAGCGTTCCAGCGTGCGGGCCAGAACGTCCGCACAGATCGCCGCGATTGAGATCGGGCGACCGCGCATCGAGCCAGAGTTGTCGAGCAAGAGCGTCACGACGGTATCGCGAAAATCGGTGTCTTTTTCCCATTTGAACGACAGCGGCGTGGTTGGATTCGCAACCACACGGGCAAGGCGGCCTGCGTCGAGGATGCCTTCCTCTTTGTCGAACTCCCATGACCGGTTCTGCTGCGCCTGAAGGCGGCGTTGCAGTTTGTTCGCAAGGCGCGAGACAGCGCCCTTGAGCGGCTCTAGCTGCTGATCAAGGTAAGCGCGGAGGCGTTCAAGCTCAGCGGGTTCGGCCAATTCCTCGGCGCCGATTTCTTCGTCAAATTCGGTTTTGTAGACGGTGTAGTTTGGATCAGCGTCCGAGATCGGCGCGGGCGGCGGAGGATCGAGCGGGGCCTCGCCCTCTGGCATCTCGGTCTCTTCGTCGAATTCGGAATCAGCCATGTCGTCGGCGCTGACTTGCGCCTGTTGCTGGTCCTGCTGCTGGTCTTGGGACTGTTCGGGGCTGGCTTCGGCCTCGTCCTCTTGACCATCGTCTTGGCCATCGGATTCAGGGTTATCCTCAACCTCGTCCTGTTCTGCGGTTTCGTCGTTCTGATCGTCCTCAACATCGGGATCGTCGCCGAGCTGATCGCCGTAGCCGAGATCCTCAATGATCTTACGTGCAAATTTCGCGAAGGCGCGTTGATCGCTGAGCGTATCCTCTAGCGTTTCGAGCGTCCCGCCTGCCTGATCCTCAATAAATCCGCGCCACAGTTCCATCACGTTGTTCGCACCCTTGGGCAGGGGACGACCCGTGGCGAGGTGGCGGATTAGGTAGCCAGCGGCTACGGATAGTGGCGCATCGGTGGACGAACTGATCTGGTCATAGCCCTTACGGGTGGCCTCGGTTGCGATTTTTGCGTCGATGTTCGACGCCGTGCCGGGCATGTAGCGGGCACCGACGGCCTCGACCCGTGCGGATTCCATCGCGTCATAAATCTCTTTCGCCAACTGCCCTTGGGGGGCGTAGCGGGCTGCAACGGCGGCGTCGTGGAATTTGTGACGCAGCGCCAACGCATCCGCCGTTCCGCGTGCGAGCAAAACCTCGTCGCGGGTCATGCGACGGCTGACCTGAGGAAGGCGCACAGAATCCTTGGTCAGACCCGGAGGGTCCACCGAATAGGTCACCGACAGATCGGCGTCATCGGCCATAACCTTGGTCGCTTCGGCCAATGCCTTTTTAAACGGATCGGCGGGGTTATCGGAGGGTTTCATGCAGGCAGCCTTCGGGTCATCGTTGCGACTAACCTAGACCGACGATTGGGCAATGACCAGTGGTCGGGATCAGTTGAACAACAGCAAATCGCGGCATTCTGCGATGGCTGCCTCGGCGCGGGTTTCAGCCCAGACCGCGTCGGCCCCGTCGATGGTATATGCGGCGCGTGTCAAAAGCATCGCATGGGCTTGTTTCGCGTTAATCCGCCAGTCCATCACGCGAATACGATCCGTGTCAGGCATTATCGCATCAATGAGCATAAGCATCATTTCGCGGTCCTGTTCAAAGTCGTCCGCATCGCTTTTCCCAAAGAGCCACGAATGTTCCATTTGCGCTGAAAAACGGCCTGCGCAGATCGCAAAAATCCGAAGGTCTTCGTTGGCCGCATTGTTGAGCGCTGGCGCGGGCAGGGCCCCGACCAGCATGAAAAACACCGCAAGGAAAGTTTTCAAACCGCTCATGGATTGATCTTTTATGACAAATTTATGTCAATCAACTGTGCAGTTTGAAAACTATCCCAATGCACCTAGGGCGCGAAAAGGCGCAGGGGCCCGCACTTTCGTGCAAGCCCCTGTCAATTTGTTCAATCTTTTCAGATAGATCAGAGTGCTATGGACGCAGCCGATTCCGGCAGTTCCTCGTCAAAGCAGCGCTGATAGAACTCTGCCACGGTCTGGCGTTCCAACTCGTCACATTTGTTGAGGAAGGTCAGGCGGAACGCATAACCAACATCACGGAAGATCTCTGCGTTCGCAGCCCAAGCAATCACGGTCCGCGGCGACATAACGGTCGACAGGTCGCCGTTCATGAACGCGGTGCGGGTCAGGTCAGCAACGGTCACCATCTGGCTGATGATCTTGCGGCCCTTTTCGTTATTGTAGTGCGGTGCCTTCGACAGAATGATCGCCGCTTCGGCGTCGTGGCTGAGGTAGTTCAGCGTCGCGACGAGCGACCAGCGGTCCATCTGGGCTTGGTTGATCTGCTGGGTGCCGTGATAGAGGCCAGTGGTATCGCCAAGGCCCACAGTGTTTGCCGTTGCGAAGAGGCGGAAATACGGGTTCGGCGTAATGATTTCGTTCTGATCCAAGAGGGTCAGTTTACCATCATGTTCGAGAACGCGCTGGATCACAAACATAACGTCCGCACGGCCCGCATCGTATTCGTCGAATACAATCGCAGTCGGGTTGCGAAGTGCCCACGGCAGAATGCCTTCGTGGAATTCAGTAACCTGTTTGCCGTCTTTCAGTTTGATCGCGTCTTTACCGATCAGGTCGATACGGGAAATGTGGCTGTCGAGGTTCACACGAACGGTCGGCCAGTTCAGGCGGGCCGCGATCTGTTCGATGTGGGTCGATTTACCTGTGCCGTGGTAGCCTTGAACCATCACGCGGCGGTTATACCCAAAGCCAGCCAGAACAGCCAAAGTGGTGTCCGGGTCGAATTTGTAGGTCGAGTCGATCTCTGGCACACGAGACGTGCGTTCGGCAAAGCCTTTGATCTTCATATTGCTGTCGATACCGAAAACTTCGCGAACGTCGATTTCTTCGGTGGGCTTTGCGTTCTGGTCGAGCATGTCGAACCTTCCTTGCGTCTATCGTTTACCGACCGCAACATAACCGTCCAGACGGCGAGGAAAAGGGGGTCGTGACGTATTTCCTCCGAAGGTGCCGGTGGGCCGCGTTTCGAAACAGTCCGTTTCGACCATAACAGTCGTCCCAATCGGCGTTTTCTGCCATAAGATGCGCATGATGCGCGCTGTTTATCACCACCTGCAGGACCTGCGGCACACTGTGCGAGGCTTTTGGTCGCTGACCGAAGGCGAGCAGCAGCTTGTCACGGCTTATGTGATGACCTGTGCCTTTGGCGCCGGCTTGGGGCTGATGACGGTGACGCATATGTCCCACGGCTCCATCCTAGAAGGCGGATTGACGCTCTATCATCGTTGGATCGTGCTCTGTGGTGCGTTGGGCTGTGGCCTTGCGCTGAGGCTCGCGGGGGACCGTATGGGGCAATCTGGGCCGAACGGGTTTGCGCGTGGGATGCTCGGCGTGATTTGGGTCAGCGTGGTGGGCGCTGTGATTGCGGGAACGCTCGCGCTGCCGTTTTATGGCACGATGTTCGGGCCGTTCACTTTGGCAATTATGTTGGTGAGTTCGCCGATGCTGGCGCTGATGTGGTTTGCCAATTTGCTGGCCTCCCACCTCTTGATTCGCAATTGGCGGACGGAACAGGATCGCCTGTTCGCCCGCCTTGCATGATTACTTATCTTTAAAGCTACGGCTCGCTTTAATCTGATCCCAAGCCCAAACGACTTCGGTCAGCTGTTCCTCTTGGGAACGGTCGCCACCGTTCATGTCGGGGTGAAGAACCTTGATCAGCGATTTGTAGACCTTGCGGATTTCCGCCTTGGTCATGGTGTCCTTCACATCGAGGATCTCGGTCGCGCGGCGTTCGGTCGGCGGAAGGCGACGGGTCGCACCGCTGGTCTTACCTGGGTTACGGGTCGCGTTTTCGCCCAGAACCTGATGCGCGTCTTCAATGCCGAGACGTGCCCAAGCGCGTTCTTCCACCGTTTTCTTGAACGGCTTCGTTTCGCGCTCCCAAACCTTATCTTTGGTCATCTGCGCGTTCAATTCGGCCTCAGTCGCCGTCTCGAAGAAGTTCCATTTCAGGTTATATTCCCGAACGTGATCCTTACAGAACCACAGGAATTCATCGAGGATATCGGGCGATTTGGGCGCGCGGTATTTGCCGGATTCTTCGCAACCTTCATGGTCGCAGACCCGCGTTGATGTTTCGATCGCACCCGACATGCCACGACGGCCACGGGGGTTTTTCTTTTTGGAGGCAGACACCGAAATGTCGAACCCAAACGGATCAGTCTTGGACATGTGCAGCCTTATCTTTCCGACTCGGACGGGTGAGTTTAAGCCGTAGGACGTGAGATTGAAGGGGGAAGGAGAAAAATATGTCCCTTGCAAAAGAGATCGAATCCCGTCTGGTAGCGGCTTTTTCCCCAGAAGTGGTTGAAGTTATTGACGAAAGCGAAGGCCACCGTGGCCATAGCGGATATCAAGAGGGTGGCGAAAGCCACTGGCGCGTGCGGATCAAAGCCCCAGTATTCGGCGCAATGACCCGTTTGGCCCGCCATCGTGCGGTCCATGACGCCATTGGCGCCGATATTATGGGTCGTATTCACGCGCTTGCCCTCGAGATCGACTGATTACTGCGCAGCGACAGTCGGTTCAGTCGGGGCAGGCGTTTTGGGCGCGGTGGTCAATACGGGTTGCGCTGGAACGGCGGTCTGGCTCGGCGTCACTGCCGCATCGACCGCTTTCTTTTCGCGGCGAAACACCAGCATGTGTTGTTCGACCATGCCTTTGGACCGAAACCCGCTGCGTTCCTCAACGGGCAGCGTTTCTGCGCGCTGGTATTCCCAGCCGTCACGACCCTGTTGGTTCATCAACTCTTGGAGCGCGTGAGCATAGCGGTCTTCGGTTGTCTTTAGCCCTTTGACCTTTTCTGCGCGTTTGGGTGCTGGCACCACCTTGTATTCGTAGATCATTTCATAGGCCCCCTAATTCGACCGCAGGACTATAGCGGCTTTGCGTACCAGGTCCAAGGCGGGAAAGACGGGTTCACATCACAAAAAAGGGCGCCCCGAAGGCGCCCTTTGATCAGTCCCAGATGGGAAAGATTATTCAGCGAAGGTCGCAAGGAAGGCCGCGATGTTTTCAGCGTCAGCCTCTTGGCGCACTTTGAAGGACATTTTCGAACGAGCGGAGTTCGAACCGGTGGTGCTGCGCAGCCAAGCGGTCGGGTCCTGCATATAAGCAGCCAACTGCTCTTCGTCCCAAGCAGCGACGAATTCTTGGGCAGCAACGATATCGTCACCATAGCTAAAGCCATCTACGGACCCCGGTGCGCGACCGATGAGGCCAAAGAGGTTCGGACCAGTTTTCGCATTGCGGCCAGCGAGAACTTCGCCTGCTGCGTTCTGAACAACGTGGCAGGATACGCACTGACGGTTGAAAGCCTGTTCACCAGCGGCTGCGTCGCCTTCGGCGAGAACCGGAGCGGCGAGAACAGCAAAGGCAGTAGCGAGCTTAAGGGTCTTCATGGAGTAACTCCCATAGGTTTCGAAGCAAACATTATGCTTCTTTGTTCTGGCGCGAAGGTAGTCTCTTTTCAAACTGAGGCAAAGCCCCTTGCGCCAATCGGTCGCGCCTACTTTGGTGGGAGAGACAGGGCTGGCATTTTGTGCAGGTTTTTGGCACATGGCGCGTCATGGACACGCGTATTGCAGCTTGGATTGATGGCGAATTGCAGCCTCTCGATAAACTCGAGGTGCATCAACGTGGGCTGCGTCATCCTGCGATCAGCGTCTTTATCACGGGGCCAGAGGGCATTCTGCTGCAACGTCGCGCGGCGGCGAAATATCATACGCCGGGTCTATGGGCGAACACCTGCTGTACCCATCCCCACTGGAACGAAGCCCCCGCCGATTGTGCGCTCCGCCGCATCGGCGAAGAGCTGGGCATCACAGGTGTCGATCTCACGTGGCGGGAGCAGGTGGAATACCGCGCGGATGTCGGCAACGGTTTGATCGAACATGAGGTGGTTGAGGTCTACGTGGGCCACGGCACGCCTGAAATCACGATCAATCCCGATGAGGTCTGGGAAACCAAGTGGATGACGCTCGAGGCGCTCGACGCGGCCCTTGCCGCCACGCCAGAGGCCTTTACCCCGTGGCTGCGGATCTACCTCGCCGATCACCGTGACGCGATATTTGGGTGATTACTGGCTCTCTGGGATCGGAAAGATCGTGTCGTAAAGCAAGTTAAAGACAAACGCGTAGCTCAGGTAAAACAGGCCGAGCGAGATATCCATCATCAGCGCGGTCCAAAAGCTGACACCCAGATAGATTGCGATAAAGGGTGTGAGCAGGGCGAGCAGACCCAGTTCGAGCAGGATGGCGTGAAGGATACGGATCACCACTGTCTTATGCACCGTTCCGCGAAATCGCAGCATCGCGTGATCAAAGCCCCAATTGTAAAGGTAGTTGAACACCATCGCGATTGTGGCACTGACCACAGTCACGACGCCCATGCTGTGCATCGGCTGGTCAAAAAGCCACGCGCCGACAGGTGTCGCAACACAGAGCGCGATCACTTCAAAACTCAGGGCGTGGCGGATACGGTCGGCTGTCGTGCGCATGGGGCGTCCAAATGAAAACGGCGGCCCAAGGGACCGCCGTTCATCATAGATCGGGTCGGATCAAAGACCCAGTTTTTTCATGACCAAAGCGTTCACTGCAGCAGGATTTGCCTTGCCGCCTGTCGCCTTCATGACTTGGCCCACGAACCAGCCAGCCAGTTTCGGGTTGGCTTGCGCCTTTTCGACCTGAGCGGGGTTTGCAGCGATGATCTCGTCAACGGCAGCCTCAATGGCACCCGTGTCGGTTACCTGTTCCATACCTTCGGTCGCAACGATCTCTTCTGGATCGCGGTCTTGGGTATAGGCGATCTCGAACACGTCTTTCGCGATTTTGCCGCTGATCTTTTCAGACTTGATCAGGCCAACGATCTGACCCAGACGCGCCGCCGAAATCGGGCTTTCGGTGATGTCTTTTTCGTCTTTCTTCAAACGACCAAAGAGTTCGTTGATCACCCAGTTCGCGGCGAGTTTACCGTCACGGCCTTCTGCAACTTCTTCAAAGTAGATCGCGTTCGGCACTTCGGCGGTCAGCACCGAGGCGTCATAGTCCGACAGCCCGAAGTCGTTGATAAAACGTGCTTTCTTTTCGTCGGGCAGTTCGGGCAGGCTTGCTGCGATGTCATCAACCCACGCCTGTTCGATCTCCAGCGGGAGGAGGTCGGGATCAGGGAAGTAGCGGTAATCGTGTGCTTCTTCTTTGGACCGCATCGAACGGGTTTCGTTCTTGTCCGCGTCATAGAGACGGGTTTCCTGAACGATTTCGCCACCGTCCTCGAGGATCGCGATTTGACGGCGGGCCTCAAAGTCGATTGCCATCTGGATGAAGCGCATGGAGTTCATGTTCTTCAATTCGCAGCGCGTGCCGAGGTGCCCGAAGTCGCCCGTTTCCATGAATTTTTCGTAGGCACCGGGACGGCAGACGGAAACGTTCACGTCCGCGCGCAGGTTGCCGTTCTGCATGTTACCGTCACATGTGCCAAGGTAGCGCATGATCTGACGCAGTTTGCCGACATAGGCCGCAGCTTCTTCGGGACCGCGAATGTCGGGGCGGGACACGATTTCCATCAGTGCAACGCCTGTGCGGTTGAGGTCGACGAAGGACATGTTCGGGTCCATGTCGTGGATCGATTTACCCGCATCCTGTTCGAGGTGGATACGTTCGATGCGGACCTTACGCGCGGTGCCGTTGCCCATTTCGACCAACACTTCACCTTCGCCCACGATGGGATGGTAAAGCTGGGAAATCTGGTAGCCCTGCGGAAGGTCAGGGTAGAAATAGTTTTTGCGGTCAAACGCGGACCAAAGGTTGATCTCTGCCTTCAGGCCCAGACCAGTGCGAACGGCTTGTGCCACGCAACCTTCGTTGATGACGGGCAGCATACCGGGCATACCAGCGTCCACGAATGCCACGTTAGAGTTCGGCTCTGCGCCGAATTCCGTCGAAGCCCCAGAGAACAGTTTTGCCTTGGTCGCGACCTGCGCGTGCACCTCAAGGCCGATCACGAGTTCCCAATCGCCGGTCGCCCCTGCGATCACTTTGGGTTTCGGAGCTTCATAAGTGAGGTCGAGCATCGTTTTGTCCCTTTTCCGCAACGGTTCTCTCTTAGGGTTTTGGGGCGGGCGCGGCAAGGGGCGGGGCGGCGGACTTCGGCCTAAAAAGCACCCCAATTTACAAAATGACTCGACCTAAGGGCGATTGATCGCGCAACTATGCGGCGATTGAAACAATTGCTGCCTGAACATGCGTCCCTTTTTAATGATTGCCGCCGTTGCCCTGTCGGGCTGTTTGCAGGTTCCTTTTCTCCCGTCCACGCCAGAGCCCGAACCGCAGGCTTTGCCGTTGATGGGCTGGGATATCCATCCCGAAGGCCCTGAGTGGACGGAAGCAACGCTCGACGCGATCAACGCGCATGGCGAGGTTTTGTTGTCTCTGGTGCCTAAAGATATTGACGAATGGTGCCCCGGTTACATTGAGGCAGACACCGAAGATCGCGCCGCGTTTTGGACGGGCATGTTTTCGGTCCTCGCCAAACACGAAAGCACATGGAACCCGCGTGCCGCTGGCGGAGGAGGGGCTTGGATCGGTTTGGTCCAGATCGATCCGCGCACGGCCAAGGGCTATGGATGCAACGCGCAATCCGCCGAACAGTTGAAAGACGGCGCTGCGAACCTGTCCTGTGCCGTTCGGATTGCAGCCCATACAGTGCCGCGCGATGGATATGTCGGCACAGGGTCCGAAGGGTTGGCGGCAGATTGGGGACCCTTCCATAGCGAACGCAAGCGATCGGATATGGTCAACTGGACCCGTTCGCAGCCATACTGCGCCGGATGATCCGAACCGCTGCCATAGTTCTGACGTTTCTTGGGGTACTGCCCGCTGCTGCGCAATCGCTCGCCGATGCGCCGCCTGTCGTGCGGCCTGCGACATTCTACGTGCCGCCGCCCGCGCCGATCTATATCAGCGGACCGATCATTGACGCCCCGCGACCAATCCGACGGTCGTTCTATATCCCTCGGGCGCGGTGGGATCATCGGGCAGGCACGCAACGATGGTCTTTGGCGTTGATGGGAGCCCTCGCGGGGTCGGCATCGGGCCTTGCTGAAACGACACCCCGTGACATTGACGATTGGTGCCCTGCTTACGTGGAAAACCCGCCGCACCTGCGTCGTGCCTTTTGGGTCGGCATGATGTCGGCGCTGGCCAAACACGAAAGCACATACCGCCCCGATGCTGTTGGCGGGGGCGGACAGTGGTTTGGCCTTCTGCAGATTTCGCCACCTACAGCGCGGCACTACGGGTGCCTTGCGCGGGATGGTGAGGCGCTCAAAGACCCCGTTGCCAACCTGGGCTGTGCTGCGCGGATCATGGCGACGACGGTGCGTCGCGATAACGCGATTGCCATCCGCGATGGTCGCTGGCGCGGGGTGGCTGCCGATTGGGGGCCGATGACGGACCCTGCGAAGATCGCAGAAATGTCGGCGTGGACGCGTCGGCAGAGCTATTGCGTCCCGCTTAGCTCTCACCGGCCAATGGCGCGACCCGCTGAACCAGAGGCGCGGATCGCAACGATGGAGGGTTAAACCCCCAACATCCGCGTGACCATTTCCGTCATATCGCGGCTCAGGCCATCCGTGGCGAGCATCCGTTCTAGTTCTGTACGGATCATGGCTTGACGGTCCTCGTCATAGCGTTTCCACGTATCGAACGCCGTTGAGACCCGCGCCGCCGTTTGCGGGTTCGCCGCATCCAGTTTGATCAGCCAATCTGCGAGTAGGCGATAGGCGCTTCCGTCTGGGTTATGGAACCCAGCCGTGTTCCCTGCGAGCGATGAGAACAGAGCGCGGAACCGGTTCGGGTTGCGCCAGTCAAACGCATCATGTGCCGCCAGCCGTTTCGCGGTCGCGGAGGCGTCCTCTGGTTCGGCAAGCCCAGCCTGCAGGCTGAACCATTTGTCCATGACCAGACGATCCTCATGCCAGCGACGCTGGAAGTCGTTTAGTTCATCATCGCCCGCCCCAATCGAGACAAGCGCCGAAAGCGCTGCGAGCTCTTGGGTCATGTTGTTGGCAGCCGCGAACTGGCGCTGGGCGGTCGCGCCTGCGTCTGTCAGGGTGATGTAGGACAAGGCCGCATTGGTGAGCGCACGTTTGCCCGCATCCTCGGCTTTGGGGCTGAAATCGCCCGTGACCTGATGGAGCAGGTAAAGGTTCGCCAAGGTCGGCCCTGCATGGTCCGCAATCGCCCGTTTCAAACGTTCGCGTTCGGCGTAAATCTCCCACGGATCAGGCGTATAGCCACCCGCAGAGAGTGTCTGCGCGATGTCATCCACGCTTGGCAGCGCGAGGAGGAGGGCACGGAATGCAGGGTCCAGCGCCTCATCCGAAATCGCAGCGTTCAGCGCGGTCAGGAATGCGCCATCCACCTCCGCATTTTCGATCACCATCAGGACCAACAGGTCGCGGGCAAGGCTACGCGCGGCTTCCCATTTGTTGAACGGGTCCGTGTCGTGGGTGAGGAGGAACTGACGGTCCTCAACACTTTGATTATGATGCAGAATAACGGGCGCAGAGAATCCGCGCAGGATCGACGGAACAGGCCGTGCGGCGAGCCCTTCAAAAGTGAACACCTGTTCGCTTTGGGTCATTTCCAGAACGGTGGTCGGGACAACTTCATCGCCGTTTTGGCTCAGGAGACCCACAGCGATCGGCAGAACCATCGGCTGTTTTTCAGACTGACCTGGGGTGGCGGCAATGACTTGGCGAAGGCGAAGGCTATAGGTGCCATCGGTGAAATCATCGCTGACATAGACGTGCGGTGTGCCAGCCTGCGAATACCACAGTTTGAACTGGCTCAGGTCGCGTCCCGTCGTGTCCTCGAACACTTTGATCCAGTCCTCAATCGTGGCGGCCTGACCGTCGTGGCGATCAAAATAGAGGTCGAGCGCGGATTTATACGCCTCATCGCCAACCAATCGTTTCAGCATCCCGATCACCTCGGCGCCTTTTTCATAGACGGTGACGGTGTAGAAGTTGTTGATCTCAACAAAGCTCTCTGGACGGACGGGATGGGCGAGGGGACCTGCGTCCTCGCGGAACTGGCGGGCGCGCAGAGTGATCACATCGTCGATCCGTTTCACCGCATGGGACCGCATATCGCCTGTGAACTGTTGGTCGCGGAAAACGGTCAGTCCTTCCTTGAGGCAGAGCTGGAACCAATCGCGGCAGGTGATGCGGTTGCCCGTCCAGTTGTGGAAATATTCGTGGGCGATGATCGCCTCAATCCGTTCAAAATTCGCGTCGGTTGAGGTCTCGGGCGAGGCGAGGACACAGGACGAGTTGAAGATGTTCAACCCTTTGTTCTCCATCGCGCCCATATTGAAGTCATCCACGGCGACGATGTTGAACACGTCGAGGTCGTATTCACGGCCATAAACCTCTTCGTCCCATTTCATCGACCGTTGCAGCGCGCCCATGCCAAAGGCGCATTTGCCGATATCAGAGGGGCGCACCCAGATGTTCAGGTCGACACGGCGGCCCGATTTGGTGGTGAAATCCCCGCGGTGGTTCACCAAATCGCCCGCGACCAAGGCAAAGAGGTAGGCCGGCTTTGGCCAAGGGTCCGACCATTCCGCCCATCCATCGCCCGCGCCCATCGGGTTGCCGTTCGACAGCAGCACGGGCAGATCGCTTTCGATCCGAACGGTGAACGGGGCCATGACGTCTGGACGGTCGGGGTAGTAGGTGATTTTGCGGAATCCTTCGGCCTCGCATTGAGTGCAATACATGCCGTTCGACATATAGAGCCCTTCGAGAGCGGTATTGGTGATCGGGCTGATCTCAACCTCGGCTTCCCAAACAAAGGCCGCATCGGGCGCGTCGACTTCGATCCCGCCGTCAACATCGCGCACAACGACAGGGGCGCCGTCGATGGTTGCAGAGATCAGTTTCAAGTTCTCGCCATGCAGGAAGAAACGACGATTGGGGCTATCAGGGTTCGGTGAAAATTCGATCCGCGATAGAACTCGCGTCGTCGTATCAGCTAGACGAAACGTCAGATGCACGGTGTCGACCAGATACCCGAACGGCGTGTAATCCTTGAGGTAAATGGTCTGAGGGGCGGCGTTCGTCATCTGCGTCTCCTGCGTGTGGGCTGCAAAACACTGGCGTTTTGCGGGCAACGTTCTACTTACCTATTGCGGAACCCGAGAGGCTTCGACGGTCGGCTTTTCGTGGTGCAGATTAGGCCTTGGGCAAAACGATACAATGTCAAAAATACGTAAAAAATCTGATTTTCCGTCAAAGGTTTGTGCCACATGTGGGCGGCCCTTTGTTTGGCGGAAAAAGTGGGAAAAAGTTTGGGATGAGGTGCGCTATTGTTCCGACCGTTGCCGGTCGGACAAGCGCAAGGCCTCGGCCTCTTAGACAGCTAGTTTCGCGGCATAGGCCCCCAGCTGGTCAGCGACGATGCCCCAGCCATCAAAGAACCCCATATCTTTGTGCTGCTGGGCCGCTTCAACACTGCGATGGCGCGCTGTCGCGGTATAGAGCGTCTGCCCGTCCTCTGTATCCTCAAGCGTGATGATCGCGGTCATGAAAGGTTCTGGATTTGGCTTCCAGCCTTCGGTGTAAGTGTCTGTGAAAACAATCTTTTCGCCTTCTACAAGTTCAAGATAGACCCCGTTGTTGTCCATCATGTTGCCTTCGACATCAAAGGTCATATTGCAGTGACCGCCAACCCGTAGATCAATGTCGCATTTGGCAACACGGTGGGGTGCGGGTACGAACCAATGCACCAAATGTTCCGGCGTCGTCCAGCAAGTCCAGACCGCCGAACGGGGTGCGGGCAGAACGCGGCTAAAGGACAAATCAGTTTCGGTGAGTTCGGTCATGTCAGAAAGTCCTTTGGCGAGGTGTCGCGCCGACTATTCGCCCGCCGAGAATTCCAATCAACTATAAAATGAGCAAACTGCGCGTTATTTCAGCCCTGCAAATTTGCAGACGACAGTCTCCTACGCCGAGCCTTTTCATGACTTTCATCAGCGGCTAACGTAGAGGGCAACGCAGTAAGGGCAGGCAATCATGACGCGTCCCGTCATTGGAATTATTGGCAACTCCGCACTTTTGAACGACAGCTATCCGACGCACGCTGGTGGCACGATGAACTCTTGTGCGGTGTCGAACGTGGCGGGATGTATTCCCATGATCATCCCCGCCGATCCCGATTATGTGACCGTGAATGAACTCTTAGAGGTCTGTGACGGGTTTCTGCTCACGGGTGGGCGGCCCAATGTGCACCCCAGCGAATACGGTGAAGAAGAAACCGCAGCCCATGGTGATTTCGACCGTCGTCGCGATGCGATCACCTTGCCGCTGGTGCGGGCTTGTGTGGAACGGGGGCAACCGGTTTTAGGGATTTGTCGTGGGTTTCAAGAGGTGAACGTCGCCATGGGCGGCACGCTCTATCCAGAGATCCGTGACCTTCCAGGGCGCACCAATCACCGCATGCCACCTGACGGCTCGCTCGAAGAGAAATTCGCGCTGCGCCATGTGGTCACGCTCAAAGAGGGCGGTGTGTTCCATCAGCTTTTCGGCACGACACAAGTCATGACCAACACGCTGCACGGGCAGGGGATCAAGGACGCGGGTGCCCGCGTTGTGATCGAAGGTCACGCGCCCGACGGCACGCCCGAAGCGATTTATATCAAAGATGCGCCGGGGTTTACCCTATCCGTTCAGTGGCACCCCGAATGGAATGCCGCGAATGATCCTGTGTCGCGCCCTCTGTTCACCGCCTTTGGTGATGCCGCGAGGGCGTGGGCCGCGGGCGGTCAGACTGCCTTACGGGTTAGCGCTTAATCACAGACGGATCAGTTGCGCCTCGTGCTTTTTCAGGCAGCGGCGTGCCGTGTTGCCATAGCTGTTTGGCATTGCGCGAAGTTCTGGGAAAATCGCAAAGAGTTCTTCGCGAGCTTCGTCTTTAATCGCGGATAGACCAACATCACCGGGGTGGAAGCTCTCGGTCGCTGCACCTTCGGCAAAGACGATCTCGTGCTGGTCGAACATCATGTGGATGTAGGTGACCATGCCGCCTTCTTCGCGGGTGACTGCCTTATTGTCGATGAGGTGACGCGCGGAAACGAGAACTTCGGTTTCGCCAAAGAGCAGTTCAGCGCTGTAGCCTTGGAACAGCATGCGGTGCTGTGGGGACACCAGTAGATCGGATTCGAGACCCGTCAAAACGTTCGGGCGAATACGAATTGGTGCAAAGCGATCAATTGCAGGAACCGTGCGCGACTGGATCCAGCGGATCGGCTGAAGGCCGTGGTCGCGGGTTACAACGAGGTCGCCTGGACGCAGAGTTTCAATCGGCCGAGCGCCACGCGGGGTCGCAATGCGCGTGCCCGGTGTGAAGCAAATGATGTTCTCGATATCGGTGAAGTTCAGCAGCGTGCCGTCATCGAGCGTCACAGAGCCAGAGAAGCTACCCGTGCCATCATCGGTCGCGACGAGCGTCGAACGGTCGGCCAACATGCCCAGTTGCAGCGTGTCGCCAGCGCCTTCGCCCGTGTTGCCACCGTCGATGGTGATCGTGCCGTTACCCGTTTCTAGGTAGTCGTCGAGGATAAAGAGGTCATCCCCGTCGCCACCCGAGACGTTATCGCCTTCGGCAAAGGTGATCGTATCATTGCCAGCGCCGCCATAAAGAACGTCAGCACCTGCGCCACCGATAATCGTGTCGTTGCCTTCGCCAGCCACAACCGTATCGTCGCCGTCGCCCATCGAAATGGTGTCGTCGCCTGCGCCCGTATCAACGGACTGAGACCCAGCCGCACCAGTGACGGTGTCGTTGCCGCTGCCCGTGATAACCTGTTCGATCTCAAAGAAATTGATTTGATCGGTGCCAGAGGTGACAGAGCCATTCTCAGCCGCGTCAAAGACAGCGGTGGCGTCTGTGGTCAGGCTAGAGGCATCGATCACGTCGCCGTTGGTTTCGCCCGTCTCGCCACCCACGGCAGAGTCAGAGCCGCCGCCAACTTCAAAGACGAAGGTGTCATCACCCGCTTCACCACGGAGTGCGTCATTGCCAGCGCCGCCATACAGCGTGTCATTGCCGTCACCACCCGACACGAGGTCGTTACCTGCGCCAGCATAGATCGTGTCGTTGCCTGCACCAGCTTCGATAACGTCACCGTCGCCAGAAAAGGTCGGCAGAATATTGTCATTCGCATCAACGTGATCACCGTCAGGATCGCCGTTGTAGGAGGCATCAATGATGTCGTCGCCAGCGGTGCCCGAAACCGTGCCGTCAGACAGCGGCACACCAATCGCACCCAGTGCGAGCGGGTTCGACAGGAGGGTCGGGGACACACCATAAAGCGTGATGGTTTCGCCGTTCGGGAACAGCAGTTGCGCGTTGCCACCGTTGTCTTGGACAACGACGTCCCAAATGTTAACGGGGTCGCCATTGGCGTCATGCAGGTCGGACACGTCGATCTGGTCGTTGCCAGAGAATGTTCCGTCGCCGTTGTCGGTCGGACCTTGGAAACCGTAGACAGTGTCGCTGCCGTCGCCATCCGAGAAGATGACCGTGTCAACTTCGGCGTCAGGTGTGGTCGAGGCAGGCTGGCCGATAGTGTAAGTGTCATCACCTGCACCTGCATCAATCACATC